>JANMVY010000522.1:0-4008 GCA_031393535.1 Actinomycetes bacterium
GCGTCCGGTTCGCTACAGTCCCGACCGGAAGGTTGCCAGAGCGGACGAATGGGGCGGCCTCGAAAGCCGCTGTGGTCTACGGGTCACCAAGGGTTCGAATCCCTTACCTTCCGCCATCAGCGCGTGGCGTCGCTCGTGCGATCGACGAAACGCGCTGTGCCGCAGTCGACCACGCGTCCTGCGGGGCGGGTGGCGCTCGACTGCGTGTTGTTCATCGCGCCCAGGAGGCCGAGTGAGGACATCCCCGATGATGGTCATGCACAGCATGGGCCGCGACCCCGATGCCGCGAATGCCACGGTCAAGAAGGGCACGGGGCGTCGTGTGCTGGCGTACACCCATCCGTACCGGTTCATGGTCGTCGGCTTCGTGCTCGTGATCATTGTGCAGTCGCTGCTGCAACTCGTGCCGCCGCTGTTGCTCAAGCCGATCATCGACGGGGCGATCGCCCATCGCGACCGGGGCCAACTCGACCGGCTCGCATTGATCATCGTCGTGGCCGCGTTCGCGGAGGGCGGGTTCTCCTTGCTCGAACGGTTCTGGTCGTCACGCATCGGCGAGGGGCTCATCTTCGACCTGCGCGTCGCTCTGTTCGACCACGTGCAGCGCATGCCGATCTCGTTCTTCACTCGCACCCAGACAGGCGCGCTGGTGAGTCGCATGAACAATGACGTGATCGGTGCGCAGCGCGCGGTCACGGGCACACTCGGCACCGTGGTGTCGAACGTGATCACGCTCGTCACCGTGCTCGTGGCGATGATCGCGCTCGAGTGGCGACTTACGGTGATCGCGGTCCTGCTGCTGCCGCTTTTCGTGCTACCGGCACGCCGGGTCGGAAAAAACTTGTCGACCATCACGCGCCAGGGCATGGACCTCAACGCGGCGATGAACACGCAGATGACCGAGCGGTTCAACGTCGCGGGCGCCTTGGTCGTGAAGCTCTTCGGCCGGCACCGCCGAGAGCGTGACGAGTTCGCGTCGCGCGCCGACAAGGTGCGCGCCATCGGGGTGAAGAGCGCCATGTACAGCCGGACGTTCCTCACTGCACTGTCGCTTGTCGGCGCAGTCGGCACGGCCGCGGTCTACTGGATCGGTGGCCGCCTCGCGATCGACGGCTCGATCACCGTGGGAACGCTCACCGCGTTGTCGCTCCTGGTGGTGCGCATCTACATGCCGCTGACCAGTCTCACGAGCGCGCGCGTCGACGTCATGAGCGCGCTCGTCAGCTTCGACCGGGTGTTCGAGGTGCTCGACGCGCCGAACGCAGTCGAGGATCGCCCGGGTGCGACTGCGCTCGCCCGGGCAGTGGGTCACCTCGAACTCGATCATGTGGGATTCCGCTATCCCGGCGCCGGTGAAGGATCAGTGGCGTCGCTCGAGATGGGCCTGCCGCGCGGCAGCGACGCGGAGAACGACGAGGTGCTGCACGACATCACCGTCGACATCGCACCAGGGCAGCTCATCGCGCTGGTCGGCCCGTCGGGGTCGGGCAAGACGACTCTCTCCTCGCTCATTCCGCGGCTGTACGACGTCACCTCGGGCGCGATCCGTATCGACGGGAACGACGTACGCGACGTCACGCAGGAATCGCTCCGCGCATCGATAGGCGTGGTCACCCAGGACCCGCATCTGTTCCACGACACAATCCACGCCAACCTGCGATATGCACGACCCGACGCCACCGACGCGGAGCTCGACGCGGCGTGCCGCGCCGCGCAGATCTACGACGTCATCCAGAGCCTGCCCGACGGCTACGAAACGGTCGTCGGCGAACGGGGCTACCGCTTGTCGGGCGGCGAGAAGCAGCGCCTCGCGATCGCGCGCATGCTCGTGAAGGATCCGGCGATCGTGGTGCTCGACGAAGCGACGAGCCACCTCGACACCGAGAACGAGATGCTCGTGCAGCGCGCACTCGCCGCGGCGCTTGCGGGGCGTACCGCCATCGTGATCGCGCACCGGCTTTCGACAATCGTCGATGCCGATCAGATTCTCGTACTCGAACATGGCCGCATCATCGAACGTGGTCGCCACGAGGAGCTGCGCCAGGCCGGAGGGCTCTATTCCGACCTGTACGAGACGCTCGTGCGAGCGCCGGTGGCCACGTATCCCGACGCGGTCTGACCCGGTGACCGCGACCACCTACACCGTCGCCGAGTTGACCCGTCACATCAGTAACGCGCTCAACGACGCGTTCGTCGACGATGTGTGGGTCACCGGCCAGATCAGCGGCCTCACGCGGTCACGCGGGCACGTGTACTTCGATCTGGTGGAACCGACCGACGAACCTGGGCAGCCGACGACCGCGCTCATCTCGGTCGCCCTGTTCAAGGCGAACAAGGAGGCCGTGAACCGCACGCTGAAGCGCCTGGGCATGGGGCGCATAGAGCCCGGGGTGCGGGTGCGCATCCGCGGCGCGGTGTCGTTCACCGAGCGCAATGGTCGCTTGCAGCTGCGCATGACCGGCATCGACCCGGCGTACACGCTCGGCCAACAGGCGCTCGATCGCGCACGGCTGTTGCACCTCCTGGGCGCCGAAGGGCTGCTCGAACGCAATGCGGCGCTCCAGATGCCGCTGGTGCCCCTGCGGGTCGGGCTCGTCACGAGTGCCGGAAGCGCGGCGTACCACGACTTCGTCCACGAGCTGCACAGCAGTGGTTTCTCGTTCCATGTGCAGTTCGTCGACGCGAAGGTGCAGGGGATGGGCGCCGGCGAACAGGTGATGCGGGCTCTGCGCCACCTCGGGCGCCTCGATCTCGACGTGGTTGCGATCGTGCGCGGCGGCGGGTCACGAGCCGACCTTGCGACATTCGACAGCGAGCAGCTGGCGCGCACCATCGCGTTCCTCGACGTGCCGGTGATCACCGGGGTCGGGCACGAAGTCGACCGCAGCATCGCCGACGAGGTCGCCCACACGGCGTACAAGACACCCACGTCGTGCGCGGCCGCGCTGGTGGTTGCGGTGCGCGCATACCGGAACCAGATCGAGGCTCTGTGGCAGCAGATCGACCGCGTCGCGCGCGTCGCGCTGGGCCACAGCGACGATCAGGTCCGCGCGCACGCAAGGTCGTGCGCTCGATCGGTCGGCACGCGGCTGCGGGGCGCGTCGATCGACGCCGACAACCTCGGTGGGCGCGTCGCCCGCGAGGCCACCCACAGCCTCGCCCGCACCGATCACCGGATCGAACGCGGACGTGATCGCGCGGCCGGTGCAGCACATGCGCACGTGGTCCGCGGCCAGGCGCGCCTCGAACAGGCTTCGCGCACGGTCCGCCTTCGTGCCCCGCGCGAGCTCACCGCCACCGAACGCCGACTCGACCTCACCGAGGCCCGCCTGCGCGCCCTCGACCCCACACGGCTGCTCGCACGCGGGTGGACCATCACCCGCCGCGACGACGGCGCCCTCGTGCGGTCGACCCACGACATCACCCCCGGCGACACGCTCGTCACGCGCGTGGTCGACGGCGACGTGCGTAGCATCGTCGAAGGTTCCGCGCCCATACCCGAGGTCGATCGTCATGGCTGAGCGTTCTGATTCCGCGGCTTCCGCGGCTTCCTCGCCCAACGAGCCGGTCGAGCCGGTCGCCCTGGGCTACGCCGCGGCGATGCACGAGCTCGACGAGCTGCTCGCCGATCTCGAGGATGACGCGCTCGACATCGATCTGCTTGCCACGAAGGTCGCTCGGGCGAGCGATCTCATCCGGTTCTGTCGTGCCCGTGTCACCGCGGCGCGCATGCAGGTCGATCGCATCGTCACCGACCTCGAACAAATCCCCGCTGACTCTCTCGCGGCGCCCGGGATCGTTGACAGCTCGGGCGACGACGAGGACGACGACTCCGAAGACGACCCCGAGCACACCTGACGACGTTGCGACGAGGTGGGTTCCGCGGTTTGCTAGCGGGGTGCCCTCACCCATCGAAGAGGCGGCTCGCCGCCGGACGTTCGCGATCATCTCCCACCCCGACGCGGGCAAGACCACCCTCACCGAGAAGTTCCTGCTGTACGGCGGCGC
>JANMVY010000530.1:0-7242 GCA_031393535.1 Actinomycetes bacterium
TGACCAGAACCCTCACCCAACATCAGTGGTGGTGTTCCCGTTCCCGTCCACGACTGCGGTGATATTCCCGTTCGGGTCATAGGTCGCCGACGTCGAGGTCACGGCGGTGGTCGCCGCGGAGCTGGCGTAGGCGCCGGTGGAGGTGGCGCGTCCGGCAGTGTCGAACGCGGTGCGGGTCTGGCGGCCCAACGCGTCGGTCGCCACGACGGTGTTGCCGAGCGCGTCATACGAGCCGGTGGCGATCGTGGTGTTGGTGATGTTTTTCACGATCGTCGCCTCCCCCAACGCGTCCACTGTCGTTGTTTTCACGACACCCTGCGGCGACGTCGTCTTCGTCGTGCGTCCCAAGTCGTCGTGATCGATGACCGTCGTGTAGTTCCCGCCTGGCACCAGCACCGCGTTCACGGTGTGATCGGTGACCACATCAGCTCGGGCTACCAGACGGAGCTGCCCGGCGGAGGCGACATCAGGATCGCATTGACCGACTCCCAATCAGCCTCGTCGCCATCCCAGTGGCATGCCCCGGATTCCGTGGAGCGGGACACACCACTCGACAGGAACCGCGAGTTCGCCGCGGGTGCCGGTGATGGTGTTCAGCGTGTGGGCGCAGTTGGTATCGAGGTGGGCGGGGCGCTCGGCGCAGTCGCCGTCCCGGCACCACTCGCCGGCGCGACCCGGGCCGTGTTGAGACTCGCGCGCAGCGTGTCCCACTCGAGGGCGGTGACCTCGCGGACCTGCGCCGCGAGCGCCCGCACATCGAGCGTGCTGCTCACCGCGGACACGCTGAGCAATGCGCCGCCGTCGAGCAGCCACGTGAGGCTTCGGCGTCGGGGACCGTCCGGTCCGCTGGATTGGGGGGCGACCGTGAGGACGCCGGAATGGCCGTCGACCTCGGTCGGTGTCGCACCCCACCATCGCATGACCCTCAGGAGATCACGGTCGCCGTGTCCCACGCTGAGGCTCACCGAGCCGCCCGCACCGTGATAGGAGACCAGCCACCGCATGCCCATCGACGGACCCAGCAGCGACGAGTCGGCGTACGCGGGACCGATCCGATCCATACCGGGCACTGGCTTCGCCAACGAGATCCCGGTCGCGTCGAACACGAGCGCGTCAGCGAACGCCACCAGACCGGCTTGATCGAGATGCCGGCTCATGACGATGACCCGCCGATCGACCGTCTCGAAGACCAACGTGTGCGCCGCGAACCCCAACACGTGGTTCATCGCGTTCGTCGTGCTGAACGTGCCCGTGACACCGTGCACGAAGACCGCAGCGCCGCGATCGTCGAAAGTCACCTCCGACGACACCGGCGCCGCCATCACCAGCGCATCGGTGCGGGCAAAGGGATCATCCGCGCCACCATCGCCGAAATAGGCGCTGGCGACCGGCGTCGACGACACGCCGTCGGGCGACAGGATCGTCGTCACCGCGAAATCGGCCGGGAGCCCGCTCAACACGAAGAACCGCTCCGCTGACCCCGCCGCGCGGCCCTCCGACGCCCCACCGCCTCGCGACCACACCACAGCACCCGCCACCACGACCACCAACACACCCACCGCCGCCGCCCACACCGCCATCCCCGCCCGGCCCCACCGCACCGTCAGGCACGGCACGGTTGACCCCGAGCCGGCCTCGATCTGCTCCCGCTCAGCTGCCACGGCGCACAGAATCCCACGAATCTCCGCCACCTCGACGAAACCAGATCTACAGATCGGCGACACCCCGCGGCAGTCTCAGCGCCGGCGCCAATGCCAGCGCGATTTACGGCTCGTTTGCCCGTGCAGGGTCTCGCCCGTCTTCCAGTCGCGAGCGACAACACGGCCGCCGGAGAGCGCGACTGCGGTGAGAGGCTGGCGACCAAGGGCAACGGACATGCGGAGCGCGAGGCTCTCGGGGTCCAGCACCGCGACGTCGCCGCTACCGGGCCGCGGAACGAGCAGGAAGGACTCGTCGGCCGAGAGCCACGGGTCACCCACGAACATGGCGGTCCCGTCGGTCGCCGGCTGCAACGCCGACGAGCACGCCGGCTGCCACGTCTGTGGCGCCACTCGCACGACGGTGTCGTAGTCGGTCGCCCATAGGCTCCGACCCGTCGCCGAGAGGACCGGGTTGGGTTCCCGGAACGACCCGCGAGCAGGACGCGGCGTAGGACATGCCCGTCAATCGCGTCGGTCACGACAAGCTCCGAGGACCGTTGCACGCCGAACACGAGCGCGGAAGTCCCGGGGACCGACCGGACGGACAGGACACCTTGATACGCGTGGTCGTACTCGTCACCGAACCAGTCCAGCCGCGAAACCTTGGGCTCTCCGTCACGAACGGTGAGAACGAAGTACCCCGCAGCCCCGGTCGCGTCGTCGTCGAGAACGCCGACGTACGCGACGGGCAGCGACGCCCACATCGCAAGGTCGCCCTCCACACGGGGCACCCACCCGGCCACCTCGATGGAACTCACGGCCACGCCCGGTCTGCTCCACGCATGCACCGCCACCGTGAACCGCTTCGCTCCCCAGTTGTGCTGAACGACGAAGTGCTCGCGATCACCCGCGAACAACCGCAAGAAATCAGCGTCGCTCAGCGCGACCGACGACTGTCGTCCGGAAGCGCTCTCGAACTGCCAAAGCGAACCACGATCCACCCAGCCCAGGCACGAAAGCGCCACCCTCGAACTCGGATCAGCGATCATCACAAACGCCACACTCCCCGAACAGAATCGCGGACGCGCAACCCCTTGTCGAGCGCGCGGAACGGCAGCTCGGGCTTGTCGGTGTAACAAAACGTGTCGGCGTGCAAAGATCGACCATGACCCTGCTGCGTAGGACCGAATCTGCGCGCTCCGCGTGGATAGTCCTGATCGTGGCCGGCGTGCTCGCCTTGATCTACCCGCCTCGCTTACAACCGCCGCGCGGCGAGCGGTGCAAGCCACCCGCCGTGGCGATCGTCATGACATCTGCTGGGCGCAACGAAGGATTCGCGGACATTGCATGTCCTCGTGTCGTGCAGCCCCGACTGCTCGGCGGCGCAGCTCTACTGCTCGCGGGCCTCACTATGTCGGTCGCGAGTGGCCTGACCCGACGCCAGCACACTGCGCTGGCGCTCGCGGTGGCAGCGTTCGGCATCGCGCTCGTCGTCAGCGCCAGCCAGACCACATGGGCAAGCTCCGACTCGCCATGCGGATCAGTCTGGACAACCACCAACTCGCGTGGGGTCTGCGGCGCGCTTGAGTTCAGCAACCTGATCGCCCTAGCCGCAGGTGCGCTCTCCGCCGTTTCAGCTGGCTCTTCGCTCGTGGGCGCGCACGGACGCCGCAGGGTTGCTACATCGCCGTGAAGATGCATCTCGCCAAGAGATCGCGCACGTCCGAAGCCGATCCGAACGGCAGATGTGGCTGGTGCCTACATCCCTCCGCCTAGCAAGGCACGCACGAAGAGTGCGACCAGCGCGACCGGCGCCGTGAGAGCCGTGGCCACCAGAGCGCGTCCCGCTCTCTGTCGCCAACCGCGCAGCAGCACGATGTAGATCGCAGCGAACGCGACGAAGGGCGATGCAGCGAGGCCACCCACCCAGGGCACATACGGATCGGTGACATCGACGTTTCTGATGCCGTCGATGCACCAGACAACGAGCAACACCACGAGGTAGCCGGTCACAAGGAGCGCGATCGGCAACCACAACCAGAATGCTGCAGGCCTCCACCCAGGCTCCGTGAACGGGCTACGGGTCGGGTTCGGCACCAGTACAGATTGCTCTGAGCGCGCAGCCGTGTCGAGAGGACCGATCGGCAGTTCCGCGACGTTGGGCACGTGGTTGTCAGCAGCCGAGGCGGCCGATGTCGGCAAGGTCGACGGTGGAGGTCGACGCGTTGGCGAGGAGCCCTTGGTCGAACACGAGCCACAGCCGCGTGGTTCCGGTGGCCGGCGTTCCGTCGTAGACCGCCAGGATGGTCGAGTCGGGTTGGGGGCACGTCACGCTGCTTGGGGTGACAAGGCGCGTGCCGTAGATGGCGCGGACCTGTTCAGGGGTCCAGCCGACCTTGATCGCGGCCGGAACGTGCCCGGCGCCGGGGCCGGGTGAGATCCAGACGAGCTCGGCGTCGAGTGGGTCGGCGCCTCGGGCGCGCAGCGTGAAGGTGGGTACGGACGCGTCGTAGGTGCTCAGGCTCGCCGTGGCGAAGGGCGGCATCGTCGCGGGGCGCAGGGTGAGGGGATGGCCGTCCCAGCCGCGGTATTGGGGGTCGATGGCGAGGTCGGCGCCGAGGAGGCGCTGGGCGTCGCGCACGGTCATACCGAGCGTGAGCGGGCCGTAGGAGCCCATGTCGATCGCAGCGGTGGGTAGCCGCGGCGTGGGCTCATCGACGAGCCAGAAGTCTCGATCGCCCAATCGATGCGCGCCGGGCGCCAGCAGGCCGCCCGCCCGACCGGCGACGGGGTAGTCGCGATCGAGGGGTGGCACGGCGAAGGCCCGGGCGCCGATGGCGACGGAGATCGTCTCGCGGGTCGGGTTGACCAGCAGCAGCGTCTGCGATGGCGCGACCTTCGTGCACGTGCCCGCGGTGGTCGCCTGGGTCGTCGGGCCGAGCACGACGAACACCGAGCTACGGATCTCGAAGTCCGCGCACTCGTCGGTAGGCGCGGGCGCGTCCGCGGCCCGCAGTCCGCTGCGCGCCGTCGTCGCGGTGGCCGCAATCGTGGTCGGCGGCACGGTTGATGTCGTCGGGATCTGTGCGATGGCCGAGGTCGTGCTCGAGACCGACGTTGTCGGCGCGCTGCTCGTCGAGATCGATGGGTTGCTGTCACTCGTCGCGCCGCTGCACGACACGAGAGCTAGCGCGCCCATTGCCAACAGCCGTTTCACGCCCCCACTTTGCGTTGGCCGCAGCGAAGCAACAAGGGGGTGCCGATTGCCCCGAGCGCGCACCCCTGTGAAGGGCGCGGATCGGCAGGTCTGGCCGGCCCAATCGAGCTAAATTTGGCCGGTGCGGTGCCAGCGGATCTTGATGGCTCTCGCCATGAGCATCGTGACGGCCAGCGTGGGTTGTAGCGACGGACAATCGACAGCTCAACCGAGCAGCAGTGACCCAGCCCAGCCACGCGACACAACGCCAAACGCACGCGAGACGACGACCGCCACCACCCCCGACGCGGCGACTCGGCCTACCAACGAGCCACCTTCCTGTCTCCCGGTCGCAGGCATAGACCAGTCGAAGTATGAGGCGCTTGGGGTCGGCCGCCGAACATTCGCGCCGTTCACCGTCGTTCAGTTCGACGATGCCATACAACACATCTGGTCGAGCGGCCGATGCGAGAACCTCTTCGAAGGCCCCACCTTCTCAAGCGACGTCTGCTTCGAGTACTCCTCCGAAGGCACCTTCATGCAGGCCTGCGGAGACTTACCCCGAATCCACCGCCCGGGTAGGGGCGATCGCTGTAGCGGTGCCGAAGCGGGTCGACCGGAGTGAAGTGCCCGGAAGCGGTCTGCTCGGGTGTCGTGGGCGTGTGGTGGGGCGTGGCCAGCCAGGGTTGTTGAGGGTTGTTGGTGGCGGTCTGGCGTCGGGCGATGTTCGGGGACGCCGCAGAGTGTCGGTGTTCAGGTGGTGAGGATGATGGTGCGGAGTTGGGCGAGAGAGTTGTTGAACTGTTCGGCCGATGGCCAGCGGGCGGGGAGGTGCAAGGTGAGTTTGCGGGCGGAGCGGGTGATCCGTCCGGGGGTGCGTAGGTGCCGTCGGCGGAGGGTGTCGGTGGCGATCAGGGTCTCACCCAAGCCGAGCCGGCTGACCCAGCGGGCGAGGTTGTGGGCGGTGACGTTCAAGTTGAGCCAGGCCGCGTTGGCCCCGAAGCGTCCTGAGGGGAGGTGGTTGAGGCCGACACCGTATTTGAGGTCGCGGATCGCGTCTTCGACGACGGCGTGTCGGCGGTGGTCGGCTTCGAGTTCGAGGGTGTCGCCGTCGCGGTCGGTGATGAACGCGTGATGGGAGTACTCGACGAACAGGGCGAGTTGCGAGCCGGGGGCGGGTTTGACCCTGCGCACGATCAGCCGCATCAACGGTGCCTTGGGACCGAACGGCCGATACGTGGTTTCGGCGACATCGGCACCGTCGAGGAAGTACGGGATCGGGGTCCACGCTGTGTCGTCGATGCCGGCGATTGCTTTGCGGATCGCCGGGTTCTGTTTGACGGTGATCGAGAACCGCACCCCCGCTTTGCGGCAGGCGGCGGCGACCGCGCCGGCGTAGAACCCGGAATCGGCGCGCAAGGTCAGCGGCCCGGTCGCGTCGGCGGCACGGACCCGGTTGAAGGTTTCGGTCAGAAACGTTGCGGCACCGCGCCCGGAGTTGGCGTTACCGCCACGGAGACGGGAATGGACGATGTCGCCGGTGCCTTCGATCACCGCGTACAACGGGTGATAGCCGCGCACCTTGGTGTGGGTGAACTTCGCCCCACCGTGTTTCTGCAACCCGTAGGTTTCATGGATCGACGAGTCGATGTCGATCGTCACCGCAGCATCTCCGGGTCCGCCGCCTGCGGCCCATGCCCGGGCGAGCAGCTGACCGGAGACCTTGTCGAGTTGGCGGGCGTGACCCCATGTGAACGACCGCAAGAATGTGCCGATCGTCGATGGGGCCAACACGGTGTGGCCGAGCACCGCCCGTGTCGCCCCGGCGCGTAACGCGTCACAGTCATCGATCGAGTCGCCTCCAGCCAAAGCGGAGTGGATCACCGTCATTGCCTTGTCACCGAGGTTGGCGCGACCGGGCGTCGCGCCGAGATCGACATGGGTGTCGAACAGCTCGCGCAGACCGAGATGCTGCGCCAAGGTGGCGGGCTGGATCAGCCCGGCATCCGCGACCAGACGAGGATCATCGAAGATCACTTCCAGGGCGTCGAGGGTGTGCGATGATGGCATCGAAAAGGTGTCCTCCGACTCAGGGTCCATGACTGGCTTCGTAACCGTCATTCTCCCAGGTCAGGACACCTTTTCCGCGGATGGCAAAACCCCTCCCCGCCGCAGCTCATCGGTGGATCAGGGCTTGGCTGTGCTCGTCGACAGCTCGGTAGACGTAGCGCCACACGCCCGCGACCTTCACGTAGGTCTCATCGACGAACCTGCGCGAGCCAACCGCGTGGCGGCACGGTCGCGCCGCGTCGATCAACATCGGCGTGAAGCGTCGCACCCACCGAACCAACGTGACGTGATCAACCTCGACGCCACGCTCGGCCAGGAGCTCTTCGAGGTCGCGGT
>JANMVY010000538.1:0-4177 GCA_031393535.1 Actinomycetes bacterium
GCACGCCGATGATGCCCATGGTTCGCTCGGGGTTGGCCTTGCCGCCCGTGACCTTGAGCTGATCCACTTCGGTTTGGAACTGCTGCAGGCGGGGCGAGACATCCATCGGCGTGTCGGTCATGGTCGTGGTGCTCCTCGGAGGCGGTTGGAACGGTGGTTGACGTTGGTGGTCAGTGCGCTGCGCCGAGATAGGCGGCGGTGAGCTCTTCGGCGATCGCGGCCGGTGCGCCTGTGCGGGTGATGCGGCCGTGCAACATGATCGACGCCGTGTTCGCGACGCCGAGAACGGCCTGCGCGAACTGCTCGACAATGAGGATGGACAGACCCTGGCTTGCCAGCTCGGCGACCCGTTCGTAGAGCTCGCCGACGATCAGCGGCGCGAGACCCATCGACAGCTCGTCGAGCAGGAGCACCGCCGGGTTCGTGGCGAGCGCTCGCGACATGGAAAGCATCTGCTGCTCGCCACCCGACAAGGTGCCGGCGATCTGCTTGCGACGCTCCTTGAGCCTGGGGAACTGGCCGAATGCGACGTCTTGGACGTGGCCGAAGCTCACGCCGGCGAAGGTGAACATCCGCAGGTTCTCGGTGACGGTGAGGTTGGGGAAGATACCGCGGCCTTCGGGTACGAGGCACACGCCCGCGCGGGCGAGTGCATCGGAGCTGACCCCGTTGACGTTGCGGCCGTTCAGCTACACCTGGCCCGCCGACGGGGTGATCTGCCCGCTGCACACCGCGAGCGTGCTCGTCTTGCCCGCACCATTCGGGCCGAGGAGCGCGTAGACCTGCCCCGGTTCGAGCACGAGGTTCACGCCGTGCAGCACGTCGATGGTGCCGTACCCGGCTCGCAGGTTCTGGAGTTCGAGGACGGCGGTCATGCGGCTCCTTCCGTGACGGTACCGAGATACGCGGCCTGCACGGCCGCGTCGGCTTGGACCTCGGCCGGGCTGCCGGTGGCGATCAGCACGCCGAAGTCGAGGACGTGGATGAAATCGCACGTGCCCATGACGAAGGCCATGTCGTGCTCGACGAGGAGAACCCCCAAACCGTCGCGCACAAGCTCACACAAGAGCGCGGCCATGCTCTCGGTCTCTTCCTCGTTGAGGCCCGAGGAGGGCTCGTCGAGCAGCAGGATGCTGGGGTTCGTGGCGAGCGCCCGGGCCAGCTCGACGAGCCGCGCAGTGCCGGTCGGCAGGGTGCCCACCATGAAGTTCGCGACGCCCCGGATACCGACACGGTCGAGCATTTCGTCGGCGACCCGACCCGGATCGAATCCTGACCGATCCCATGACCTCCGCGACTCGGCGGCCACCAGGACGTTGTCGCGCGCCGACAGGTTTGAGAAGGCCTCGAGCTTTTGGAACGTGCGGGCGATTCCGAGGCGTGCCCGTTTCGTGGGGCTCTTCGATGTGATGTCCTGGTCGCGAAGCGTGACGCGTCCGGTGGTCGGTGGTTGCAGACCGGTGATGACGTTGAACATGGTGGTCTTGCCCGCACCGTTCGGACCGATGAGGCCCGTGATCTGCCCGGTCTCGCAGCGGACGTCGACCTCGCTCAGCGCTCGCAGGCCACCGAACTGCACACTTATGTTCTCAGCCGACAACAGGGGCATGGCGCACCTCCTCGTGGCGTTCGACGTGCGGCTGGTGCGAATGCCTCGAGAGCTCGTCGGCGATGCCCAGCTTGCGGTCGAGTTGGGCCACCTTGTCCTCGGTGAACGGGCGCAGCAGGCCGAGTTCGCCGATCTCGTCGCGCGTGATGTCCTGATCGCGTTGTCGGGCGACCGCGAGCGCTTTCTCCTCGCGGGCGTCTCGGCGCCAGGGCAGCAGGCTGGCGAGGTCGCGCCCGGCGTAGAACACCGCGCCGTCGGGACGGAAGGCCATTGTGATGGCTGCGATACCCGGACCGATCAGCTCGACCGAGGTGAGCCAGCTCGGGTTTCCGGCGGCCTCTTTCAGCGCGGGGAACGAGGCGAGACCGATCGCCCCCATGAACGCGGCAACCGGGAACCGAACACCCTGCACCGCGAGCAGCAGCACTAACGGTAGGCCGATGAAGAGCGGGAACGAGTCGACGCTGAGCGAGGAACGCTGCAGTCCGAGCATCGCGCCGGCGAACCCCGCGATGGCGCCCGACAGTGCGAACACGGCGATCTTCGCCGTGGTGAGGTTGACACCGATCGTGGCCGACGCCGCCGGGCTGTCGGCCATGGCGATCCAGCGACGAGCCCAACGCGTGTTGCGCAACAGCTCGAACAGGACGAACAAGACGCCGAAGCAGATGGCGAGAAAGATGACGAACGCCTTGCGGTCACCGCTGTTGCTGCTCATCTTGATGCCGAAGATGTCGAGTGGCTTGTAGAGCGCACCCTGCTTCGTGTTGCTGATGATCGTGCGGTGTCGGAACAAGATCTTGTCCGCGATCTCCGCGAAGGCCATGGTGGCGAGCGCGAGGTACAGGCCCTTCAGCCGCAGTGCGGGCAACGCGACCAGCACCCCGAGCGGGGCGCACATCAGCACGACGAACAGCATGCCGATGGGTTTGCCGTCCTGGCCGCCGACGTGGGCGTACATCGCAGCGCCGAAGCCCGCGATGGCGAAGTTGGCGAAGCTGACCTGCCCCGCCCAGCCGATGAGCGGCACGAGCGACAACATGATGATCGCCAGCACCAGGAACCCTGCACCGCGGCCGAGCCACACCTCGCTGCGCTCGCCGAAATTGGAACCGGTGAACCAGGGGATCCAGCCCTGCGCCCACGCGACGACGAGCCCCACCATGAAGGCCGCGCCGCCGAGCGCTTCTTTCGGGCTGGTGAGCCGTTCGGTGCGTTTGGTCAGCCGGATGCTGCCCGTCTCGAGGCGGGCTTGCGGCAGGAACAACACGGCGATGAACAAGATGATCGCGGGGATGGCTTCGGGTGCGTACGAGAAGTCGGGGCCGAACCGGAGGTACTGGCCGGTGAACGCCTTGACCAGGCCGATGATCATGCCCCCCGCGAACGCCCAGGGCAGGCTCTTGAGTTGGGCGATGGCCGCGGCGGCGAACGCGATGACTATGAGCAGGGTGAGGTTCTCGACGACCATGCCCGTCTCAGGGGCGATGAGGATGCCGGCAACACCGGCGGTCATGCAGCCGAGGGCCCAGGAGGCCCCGCTGATGACGTTCGGCTTGGTGCCGTTGAGCCCGGCGAGGGTGCGGTTGTCGACCACTGCACGCATGGCGACACCGGTGCGGGAGCGATAGAGCAGGGCGCGCAACAAGATGGCGATGGCGAGCGCGACGGCGAAGGTGATGATGCGGTGCCAGGTGGCCGTGATGTCGCCGATCTGGAGACCCGCGTGGCCGCGCCATTCGCTGTTCTCGAAGAAGTGCTGCAGGTTGCGGCCGCCCACCTTGTTCGGCTTCCAAACGGTGAGCGTGATGCCCATGAACGACAGCATGAGACCCACGGTGACCATGAGCTGCACGACGAGGGTTGCGTTGCGCAGCCGCCGCATGAGCAGTTTGTCGAGCGCCAACCCGAGCAGCGGGGCGATGACGAAGATGACCGCGACGAGCGCGACTGGCGCCGGCCAGCCGCGGTTGACGCGGAGCTCCCAGTAGAAGAAGGCGAGGAACGCGCCGATCGAGCCGTGGGCGAAGTTGAAGATGCCGGTGGTCGAGTAGGTGACCACAAGGCCGAGTGCGGAGATCGCGTAGATACCGCCGAGCGAAATACCGACCACGAGGAAGGTGGTGAGGGTGGCCGCCGAGTAGGGCGCCGGCCCACGGTTGGTGGAGTACACGTACAACGCCCCGATGAGCACGACGACTGCGATGATGAGCGACGTCGGCTTTGCTGTTCGCAGCCTCAAGATTCCCCTCCGGGAGTCGTGCACCTGGGCGAATGTGAAGTGCCCTGGTGGTGGCCGAGCCGCGAGGGCCGGGCCACCACCAGTAGCGGGTGATCAGATCAGCTGATCTTCTTGGCCTCTTCGGCCGGGTCGATCGTGACGGTCGCGACGTTGTCGGCCGTGCAGTCGAACTTGCCCTTCTCGGTCGGGAAGACCCGCTCGAACTTGCCACTCTTCACCTGCAACATGACGAAGCAGGAGCCGAAGCCCTTGAGGTCCTTCGGGGCCATCCATCCGTTGGCGCTGAAGTCCTTGGTGTTCTTCAGGCCGTCGAGGATGGCCGCACG
>JANMVY010000559.1:0-5876 GCA_031393535.1 Actinomycetes bacterium
CATCCGTCGCTGCTGACCAAGGCGAACCTTCGCGACCAGACCGCCGCCGTGAGCCTGCTCGTAGGCATCGATCCCGCATTTCGCGACCAGACCGCCGCCGCGCTCACGTCGGTATTCCCGAACAGCTACGCCACCGCGGTGCCGCCCCTCGATGTACGCAACCTGCAGCGGATCTCCGGCGTGCCCGCACTGCTGGCACTCGTCATCGGACTCCTCGCGTTCGCGTCGCTGGCGCACGCGCTCATCGTCATCGCCCGGTCGTCGCGTCACGACCTCACCGTGTTGCGCGTACTCGGTGCGAGCCGTCGCCAGGCCCGGGCATCGCTGTTGTGGTTGGCCACCGCGCTCGTCGGCCCGGCCGTCGTCGCGGGTGCGGCCATCGGCCTGATCGGCGGCCAGATCGGGTGGCGTTCGATCGCCAAAGGCCGCGCCCTCGAGCAGGCACCGGTGATTCCGGCCGCGTGGATCGCCGCCGTGATCGCCGCCGGCCTCGTTGTCGCCAACCTCGCGGTCTGGCTGCCGGCGCGCCGCAGCGCGAACGCGTCGCCGGCGGCCATTTTGCGAACCGAATAGCCACACCAGAAAGGCTCGACATGCGCATCGAACACTCAGTCACCTCGATCTCGTGGATTCCCTCCGAGGCGATCGCAGGCATGCCCAAGCTGCCGTTCTCGTTCGGCACCTTTCACTACGACATCGCACCACCCGATGACCTCGGCCCGGTGGTCTCCGACACGCTCGAAGACCTCCGGGTCGGCGATCGGTTCCGCTTCGCGAACCGGCTGGCCGCGTGGATCGAGGTGGACGGCCGGGGAGCGATCTCCGACTGCGGCTACGCGGGCAGTGGGCACATCGGTGCGACCCGGGTGAAGATGGGCCCGGCCGCGTGGTTCGTGGGCGCCACTGCGCTGCCCGACCTGCGCATCGAGCCGATCCGCGGCGACGGGTGGGTGCAGTTCACCCAGACCGCAGGCGGCCGCACCGGCGTGCCCGCGCCGCGCACCGTGCGCCACCCGCCGTTCGTGCAGTACCGCGCGCCGATCGCGTGGACGACGCTCACGCTCACGTTGCATGGCGATGGCCGAGCAACGCACGACGTCGCCGGTGCCAGCTCGTTCCCGCGCCATTGGATCTACGACGACGCGGGCAAGCTCACCGCGAAGAGCGGTACGACCCAGTTCAAGGACTGGTGGAAGCGCGCGTTCGGCAAGCACACCCCGTGGGGCGATCTCGACTCACCCGCGCTCATCATCGCGGTCGAGACCGAACTCGAACGCGAGCTGTCGCACGCGATCATGCGCGGCAACGAAAAGCCCGAGATCCGCCAGCTCAAGAAGGGTGCGGTGCTCATCGAGCAGGGCACCGAGGGCGACGAGCTCTACCTCGTGCTCGACGGGGTGCTCTCGGTCGAGGTCGATGGCAACCTGCTCGTCGAGCTCGGGCCGGGTGCGGTCGTCGGCGAGCGCGCGGTCATCGAGGGCGGTCGTCGCACATCGACGTTGCGCGCCGTCACGCCGTGTCGCATCGCGGCCGTGCACGGATCCGCAATCGACAAGAACGCGCTGGCCACGTTGTCGGCGGTGCATCGCCGCGAAGAAGCCTGAGCGTGCGCCTTTGGTTGTGCGGGGTCCGTGGTTCCACTCCGGCCGTCGGCATCGAGTTCGCAGGTGTGGGCGGTCACACGTCGTGCGTGGCCATCGGCCATGACGACGGGCCCCCGTGCCTGATCGTCGATGCCGGCACCGGCCTGCGCGAGGTCACGAAGCTCCTTGACGGCGAACCCTTTCACGGCTCGATCCTGCTGAGCCATCTGCATTGGGATCACACGCACGGGTTGCCGTTCTTCGCTGCCGGTGACCGGCCCGACGCGCTCGTGCGCGTGCTCGTGCCCGCGCAGGGCGAACCGGCGCACGATCTCATCGCCCGCGTGCTGTCGCCACCGCACTTCCCGATAACCCCCGATCAGCTGCGCGGTCTTTGGAGGTTCGACGCGCTCGACGTCGGGGTACACCGCATCGAAGGCTTCGACATACTGGCCCGCGAGATCCCGCACAAGGGTGGCCGCACGTTCGGGTACCGCATCAGCGAGGGCCACCACACGGTCGCGTATCTCTCCGATCACGCGCCACAAGATCTCGGTAGCGGCGCGCTCGGCCTGGGTGTGCTGCACGCCGACGCACTCGAGCTCGCGCACGATGCCGATGTGTTGTTCCACGATGCGCAGTACTGCGCGAGCGAGCTCCCCACACGCGGCGCGTTCGGTCACGCGGCCTATGAATATGGCGTCGAGCTCGCGCGTGCCGCGCACGTACGACGCTTGATGCTCTTTCACCACGACCCGGCGCGCACCGATGCCGAGGTCGAGCAGTTCCTCGGCCACGCTCGCCAGCTCGCGGGTGAACACGCGCTGCGTGTCGACATCGCGCGCCAGGGAGCCATCATCGACCTCTGAGCGGTGGGCTCGACGGTTCGCTGCACGGTTTGCCGCGTTGTGCGAACAACAACGTTGATGGTGGCCTTTCGTCCGAACCTTGTCAGTCACTCGACGCGGATGAGCGCGGCCGCCGACCCACGGGTGTTACGCCGGCTCACGAACGCCGCGACCACCAGTGCGACCACCACCGCGGTCAGCGGCCCCAACGCCAGCGCACCCCACGACGTTCGCGGATCGGATGCGATGCTGATCCGCGTGGCGACCTGCTGCCAGAACCACCGGCCGAGCACGAGTCCACCGGGAACGCCGATGAGCGCCCCGCCCGCGGCGAGCAGCACCGCGGTGACCGCGCCGACCGAGCGGCGCTCGCCGCGGCGCATGCCGAGAGCCGCGAGCACGGCGAGATCACGGCGTCGTCGCGCGAGCAGTGTGACGAGCGTGTGCACGAACGTCGCCGCCGCGAGCAGGCCGATGAGGGCGACGATCAGCCAGGGCACCCGGCGCAGGCGGGCCAGGTTCGCCGTGTCGTCCTGGGGAGAGACGGCGCGGATCGAGCCCGGAAAGTCCCGGCGCACCGATTCGATCGCCGCGGTCCGGTCGACCTTCGGGTCGAGCCGCACCGCGATCGACTGCGGCGCATTGCCGTTGGCCAACACGAGCATCGTCGCGCCCGTCACGTAGGCGCCGTCGCCTGCGGTGGTCGGCGTAGTGACCGGGTTGGCCACGATGGCGATGCCCACCACACGCATCTCGCGGGTGGCCCTCGCCCGCCCGGCGGTCACGGTCACCGAGTCACCGATCGTCTTGGCGAGCTTGCGGGCCGTGGCGCGACCCAGCGCGATCTCGTCGTCGCGGCTCGGTGCGCGACCGCTCGTGACCACGGGCTGCGGGTCGCCCACCACCGCGTCGGCCGAGATCATCAAGGTGAACACCGAGTCGATCGACACCGTGAAGTCGCTCAGGTCGCTGTAGGCCGCGGCTTCGAGCACGGCAGGGTTCGAAGCCAACTTCGCCACGCCATCCTGGTAGGCCTCGAGTTGGGAGTACTGCCCGACCGCGACATCCCACCACGCGCCGTAGCGAACCGGTTCGTCGATCACGCGATCGAGGCTGGCCACCGCCACACCAGCGGTCACCGCCGCGGCGATCGCGATCGCGGTCACCGACACCGCGGCGCGCGCCGCGGCACCGCGCGCGAAGTTGGCGCCCATCTGCGGCACCGGCCCCAGGAACCCGAACGCCGAATCGAACCGCGTGCGGCGCGGTATCACGTTCGCAAGGCCCGCTCGCAGCGCGGGAGCGACGGTCGCGACTGGGGCGAAGACCACCAGCAGTGCGAGCACGGTCCACAGGTGCAGCACGACATCTGCCCGGATGGGATGGCCGAACTCGATCCGTCGCGCCGATCCGACCGGCACGAACGGCGACACCGCGATGGTGGCCACGATCGCGACAAGCGCCGCCGGCACGGCGAAGCTGAGCGATCGCCACGCGCTCGCCAGCATCAGATCGCGGCGGGTGAAGCCCAGAGCGGCGAGCTTGTCGCGATCGGCGAGCTCGCGGCGCAGTTGCCGCAACGCGGCCAGGCCGACGAACCCTGCACCGGCGATCGCGGCGACGGCGGCGAAGATCAACACCGCCCGTCGCTCAACGTCGATCGATCGCTGCACAGAGTCGATCAAGGTCGGCGTTCTTTGGATGGGTTGCGGTTCGGTGAACCAGCCGCCGAGGCGATCGCCGAGGTTCGCGTTGAACTCGTCGACTCCATCCGGGCCGGTGCGCAGGCGAACCGCCACGCCGCTGCCGTACGACGCGATGTCGTCGCCGTGCGCGGCGAACCACGCCGGACCGACGTAGATCCCGCTCGTCCGAATGGTGTCGTCGAGATCGCTCTGCGTACTCGGCTGCACATCGTCGAGGTAGCGCACCACGCCGACCACCCGTGACTGCACCGGGGTGGTCTCCGGTGCCAACAGGCCATCGGCGGCTGCGTCGAGGTGCTCCTGGGTCCAGCTCGCGATCCGGATCACGTCACCGACGCGGATACCTGCCGGCTTCGCGGCCGCCTCACCGATCACCACCTCGTCGGGGGCATCGGCCGCGGCCAGGCGACCGGCCGCGACAACGGCTCTACCATCCCGCGGCGCCGCACCCGGCGTGTTCGTCGACGCCATCAGGACCACGCGGCCCCAACCGTTCTTCGCCGATGGATCAAGCACGCCCGCCACCAGCGTCGACCCGGTGGTGGTGGCTTCGACCTCGGGCAACGCGGCGAGCAGGGTGCGCAAACGCTCGGCCGTGGCGTTGGTCGAGCACAGCTTGGCGAATTGCCCCGGGTCGAGGGTCACGGGGTCCGCCCCCGGCGGGCAACCGAAGACGACCGCGTCATAGAAGCGGTTGTGTTCGAGGTAGCGGTCGACCGCGGTGTCGGCGCGCTCGGCGGCGTACGTCGACACGGCAACGGTGGCCGCCGACAGACCTGCGGCGAGCGCGAGGAAGACGGTGGCGAACCGGTGTTGTCGCCTCGTCGACCGAACCCACAATCGGATCGCGCCCATTCGCCCCCTCGATCGCCAGCCCTTCGTCGCCATCGTGTGGCGCGCCGCCGCGATCGTCAACCGTGGTAGCACCAGGTTCTCGGGGTGGTACCTGCCCAGGGCGGCTATACCACCTGATCCGAGATCACCGGCATGGTTGTGCGCCGCCGCCCTCCGGAGCATGATCGCGTCGCGCACCTGTGCGGGCCGGCTAGGCGATCTTCGATCGTGTGCGGTGCCCTGACCGATCGGAGATCTCATGCGTGAGCGCACGAACGACGTCGAGGTGCAACGCGACGTGAGGGTGACGATGCCCGACGGTGTCGCACTCCTCACCGACATCCATCATCCCGTCGGTCTCGCCGACGCGCCCACGCTGCTCGAACGCACACCCTATGGACGCGCCGGGGTGAGCGCGGGAATGGGTCCCGAGTTCGCGGCACGAGGCTATCGATACGTGCTGCAGGCATGCCGCGGAACCGATGGTTCAGGCGGTTCGCACAGCTACTTCGCGGAAGCGCCCGACGGCCGTGCCACCGCCGATTGGATCGCCGAACAGCCTTGGTTCGACGGGCGCCTCGGCTCGTACGGGGCGAGCTACATGGGCTTCACGCAATGGGCGCTCGCGTCGACCAAGCCACCGCATCTCAAGGCCATGGCGATCGCACTGTCGACGTCGACACGCGCGTACACGTGGTTTCCGGGCGGTTCGCTCGCGCTCGTGGTCATTATCCCGTGGGACCTCGGGGCCGTGCAGTTCAACAAGCCGTCCCCGGCGGCGATCGTGACCGACGTATCGCCCGCAGCGATCGCGAAGCGCATGGCCGAACTTCGGGTCGCGTTCGATCACCTTCCCCTCGGTGACGTGATCCGCCACATGACCGGTGAGGATCTCGCCCTCTTCC
>JANMVY010000592.1:0-2310 GCA_031393535.1 Actinomycetes bacterium
CGGAGAGCTAGGAGGTCCTGTGTGGACAAGCAATCTCGCTCACAACATGATTCGGATGAGTTCGAGGGCATGACTGTCGTCGGCGGGGAGGGCACTATGGACGAAGGTGTACGACCAGGTCGATCGGTGTTCGCCGAGGAGGGTCTCGACGACGGCGTCGATGGTGACGACAGCCTGCCTCATTGGACTGCGGCCCCCACCGGCGCCACGCGCGCGGTCGAACCCGGCGACTCCTGGTCGACCATCACGGGCGCCGAGCCCCGGTGGCGCGACGACACGGTGGCCGCGGACGACGAGGTCGAGTTCCAATTCGTCGACGACGACCCCCCCGGCCACGACTTTTTCGCGTATGACGATCGCGAACCCGTCCGGGCCGCGGCCCCGCAGGACGATCTCGACGGATCAGCCGTTGTGCCGCTCGAGTCGCGCCGCGGTGGATCCGGTCGAGGCGCCGACGCCGGTGCACGTGCGCGGCCGGCAGTCGGCGCGAGTGGCATGCCAAAGCGCGACGACATGTTGTTGCGGGTTGCCACGGGCGTCGCGCTCGGCGTCGCGGCGCTCGTCACGTTCCGCATCGGCCCGAGAGCTGCAATCGTGCTGATCGCGCTCGTTCTCGGGCTCGCAGTGGCCGAGTTCTTCGCCGCCACGCGTCGCGCCGGCTACCAGCCGGCGGCCTTGCTCGGCATCGCGGCCACGGCGGCCTTGCCGCTCGCGATCTATTGGCGTGGCCTCGACGCGCTCCCGCTGGTGCTGTTCCTCACGGTCGCGTTCTCACTCGTGTGGTTCCTCATCGGCGTAGGGAACGAGTCGCCACTGCTCAATGTGGGCGTCACCGTGATGGGTGTCGTCTACGTTGGCGTGCTCGGATCATTCGCGGCGTTGATGTTGTCGCTCTGGGGCGACGACGGCATCGGTATCCTGCTCGGCGGCGTCGTGGCCACTGTCGCGTATGACGTCGGTGGGCTCGTTGTCGGTCGCGTGGCGGGCCGCTCGCCGCTCAGCGCCGCAAGCCCAAACAAGACTGTCGAGGGCCTCGTCGGCGGCATGGCGCTGTGCGTCCTGGCATCGACGGTCGTCGTGTCGATGTGGGAACCGTGGGGCACTTGGAAGCACGGTTTCGTCCTGGGCGTCTGCGCGGCGATCGCGGCCCCCATCGGCGATCTGTGCGAGTCGCTACTGAAACGCGATCTCGGCGTGAAGGACATGGGTGCGCTCCTGCCCGGCCATGGCGGCCTGCTCGACCGCTTCGACGCGCTGTTGTTCGTGCTGCCCGTCACCTACGAAGTGGCTCGTCTGCTCGACTTGGTGTAATCGCAGCCGCGGTCGCCGCCACGGATTCACGGCGGTGGCCGCCTATCGTCGTGCAATGACCTCGATTGCCGTGCTCGGGTCGACCGGTTCCATTGGAACCCAGACCCTCGACATCGTGCGCGCGGCGCCCGATCGCTACCAGGTGTTCGCCATCGGCGCGTCACGGTCGGTCGATGCGCTCGTCGGACAGGCCCACGAATTTCGCCCGTCTGTGGTGGCGATCGCCGACGCGTCGCTGGCCGGCGAGCTGCGCTCGCGGATACCGGCGGGTACCACGGTGCTCGCTGGAGCCGACGCCCTGGCAGACGCGGCCCACGACGCCGATATCACCATCAACGGTGTCGTGGGGTTTGCGGGGCTCGGGGTGACGCTCGCAACGCTCGGGGCGGGGAAGCGGCTGGGTCTGGCCAACAAGGAGTCCCTCATCGCCGCCGGGCCGGTCGTGCGCCGAGTGCGGGCTACGCCGGGCGCGGAGTTGGTGCCGGTCGACAGTGAGCATTGCGCGGTGCACCAGTGCTTGCGGGCCAACGACAACCCGGCGCGGCTGCACCGCGTTGTGCTGACGGCGAGTGGGGGACCGTTCCGGGGCAAGTCCCGGCACGATCTTGCGCACGTCACCGTCGAGCACGCGCTGGCGCATCCGACGTGGAGCATGGGCCCAAAGATCACCGTCGACTCGTCGACGCTCATGAACAAGGGCCTCGAGGTGATCGAAGCCAACGAGCTGTTCGACGTGGGGTACGACCGCATCGACGTGGTGGTGCATCCGCAGTCCATCGTGCACTCGATGGTCACCTACACCGACGGGGCCACGATCGCCCAGCTCTCCAAGCCCGACATGCGGTTGTGCATCGGCTACGCGCTGGCGTACCCCGATCGACTCGACCTGGCATACGGACCGATCGATTGGCGCGAGCTGCGACGCCTCGACTTCGAGACCCCCGATACCGACACGTTCCGATGCCTGGGTCTGGCCTACGCAGCAGGTCGGGCCGGGGC
>JANMVY010000723.1:0-4530 GCA_031393535.1 Actinomycetes bacterium
CTCAGCCTGAAGTTCAACGTGCTCCGCGCGGCGATCGGACGCTGACGATGGCGCTCTTCGGGGCTCTCGATGCCGCAAGCAGCGGGCTCACGGTGTCGCGCATCTGGCTCGACGCGATCTCGGACAACATTTCGAACGTCAACACGGTGGTCGCCCCCGGCCACGAACCGTTCCGTTCTCGCATGGTCGTCATCTCGGCGATCGACCGCGCGGCGACCGCGAGCGGTGGTGCACGGGTCAGCAAGATCGTCGAACGACAGGGCGATCCGAGCTGGATATACGACCCGACCCATCCCCTCGCCGACGAACGCGGATACGTGCTCGGTGCCAACGTCGACATGTCGGTCGAGATGACCGACATGATGATCGCGAGCCGCTCGTACCAGGCGAACCTGCGAATGATCGAAGTCGCCACCGAAACCTACCGCGCCGCGTTGCAGATCGGTAAGCGCTGATGGTCGTGCCTCCGGTTAGCGCAGTACGCCCGATCACCGAGACCAATGCGGTGGCCAAGCCCGGCGCCACGCCGGGCGCGTCGAACGGATTCCTCGACGGTCTCAACCAGGTGCAGGCGTCGCTCGACAACGCGGACAAGCTGGCGGGTCAACTCGCGAACGGCACCATCACCGACGTGCACACGTACATGGCCGCAGCCACGAAAGCCGAACTGGCGCTGCAAATGACCGTCGCCATGCGCGACAAGGCCGTTGAGGCCTACCAGGAGATCATGAGGATGCAGGTCTGATGGATACCAACGCGCTCCGCGCACGTCTCCAGGATCTTCGTTCGTCGGCGACGAACGCGCAGCTCGCCATGATCGGTGCGCTCAGCGTGATCGCGCTTGTGATGGTGTTCTGGTTCTACGGGTGGGTGACCAAGCCGAGCTACCGCGTTCTCTCGTCGGGCCAACCGGCAGAGGCCACCACCCAAATAGTGCGCCAGCTCGACAAGGACGGTGTGGCCTACAAGCTCACCAACGGCGGCACCACGGTCATGGTGAAAGAGGCCGACTTCGACAAGGCGAAGCTCGGTGCGTCGAGCGTGCCGGGCTCGGCCACCATCGCCGGCCTCGAACTGTTCGACAAGCAGGGTTTCACCACCTCGGAGTTCCAACAGCGCGTCGATTACCAGCGCGCGCTGCAGGGTGAGCTGACTCGGGCGATCCTCAAGTTCACCGGGATCACTTCGGCCACGGTGCAGCTCGCGATCCCCACCGACCGCGTGTTCGCCAAGGACGCAAAGCCGGTGCGGGCGTCAGTGCTCTTGGGCAGCTCGTCGAGCCTCAGCAGCTCGGCCATCACCTCGATCGTGGAGCTCGTGTCGGCGGCCGTGCCCGGCCTCGAAGCCCAGAACGTGACCCTGACCGATACACGAGGTCAGGTCCTCTCGAGCAGTTCGGCAAGCCCGTCGGGCGAGGACAAGCGCACCGAGTTGACATCGAGATTCGAGCTCACTTTGGCCTCGAAGGCCGAGTCGATGCTCGCGCAGGTGTACGGAGTCGGACGCATCTCGGTGCGCGTCGCCGCGGATCTCGATTTCCAGACAAAGTCGACCGACACCACGACGTACGACCCGACCACCGCGCTGCCGGTTCGCAAGACGACCTCGGTCGAGGTGTTCAAGGGCAGCGGCACCCCGCCCAACGCATCCGCCGGCGTCCAGGGCTCGACCGGGGGAAGCACCGACTCGAGCTCGAACGAGTACCGCAAGGATGACGTCTCCGAGGAGACCGTCGTCTCGTCGACGACCGAGCACACGACTACCTCACCCGGCGCGGTCAAGGCGCTCTCGGCCGCGGCTATTGTCGACGACAGCCTCGAGCCGGCACCCGATCCCGCGAAGATCAAGTCGCTCATCTCTGCGGCGATCGGCGCGAAGGACGGCCGCGACAACATCGTCGTCCAGTCGGTCACCTTTGACAAGCTGGTGAAAGAGGATCTCGCAGCCGCAGCAGCCGTGACCGCCCCGGCCCCGCCGTCGCCATTGCTCACCTACATCCGCATGGGTGTCGGCGCGCTCGTGCTCCTTCTCGTGCTGCTGTTCCTGCGCAAGAGCCTGAAGACGACGATCGAACCCGTCGCCGTGCCCACCGCAGGGGCACTGGATCTTCGCAACGACAACTCGGTGTTCGACCGTGACCTCGACCGCGGGCTGCCCAGTGAGCTGCGCCTGCTCGACGCCGAGCCCGACGCGTTGGCGAACACCCTGCGGGCATGGGTCGCCGACCGCCGTGAGGTGGTGCGCTGATGGAGACACGTCACCGCGCCGCGCTCGCCCTCATTGCGCTCGGACCCGAGCGCGCCGGCAAGATGCTGCGGCGTCTTCCCCAAGACGAAGCGATCGCGCTTTCCGAAGAGGTCGCGCGCATCGGCAGCATCGACGCGAACACGGCCCGCGATGTCCTCGCCGAGCTCGCCGGGTCGATGAAGAAGTCGACCGCGGTCGCACAGGGCGGACCGGACTACGCACAGGAGATTCTCTCACGCGCCTTCGGCGAGGAGATGGCCAGCGGCCACCGCGCGGGCACCATCACGCGCAAGCATCCACATTTCGACTACATCGAACGCGGCCGCAGCGCCGAGGTGGTGCGCATGCTCGACACCGAGCCGCGCCCGGTGATCGCACTCGTGCTGGCCCACCTCAATCCGGCGAAAGCCGCCCACATCCTCTCGAAGTTCGACCCCGACCTACGCGCCGACATCGGCCTGCGTCTCGCGCAGCTGAGCGCAGTTCCCGCGCAGGTTGTCGACATGGTCGACGAGGATCTTCGCGCGCGACTTTCCGCACTCCTCACCCAACAGGTGTCGACGTTCGACGGCGTACAGCTCCTCGCCGAGCTCATCAACAACGCCGACCAGGAGATGGAACGCCAGCTGCTCCACGACATGATGACCAAGAACCCAGAGCTCACCGAGAAGTTGCGCGACGCGCTCTTCGTGTTCGACGACATCTCGCGCCTCAACGACCGCGCAATCCAGGAGATCCTGAAAGCATCCGACACGCGTGTGCTCGCGACCGCCATGAAGGGCGCCGACAGCTCGGTCACCGAACGGATCTACAAGAACCTTTCCGAGCGAGCCAGGGAAAACCTGCGAGAAGAGATCGAGTTCCTCCGCGGTCTCAAGCCCTCCGACATCCGCGAGGCCCGCAAGCGCGTCGTAGGCATCGTCCGCCAACTGGAAGAAGCAGGCTCCATCACCATCGAACGAGCCGGTGACGGAAATGTCTGAGACCTCTCGCGCCACGCTCACGTACTCGGACGGGTCGCGCGCGGCATTCCGCCCGGCCAAGCGACCCGTGACCTTCTGCCAGGAGGAGCTCGACGACGCGTACGCGCGCGGCTTCCTGGCAGGTACCGACGACGCAGATGCCGAAACCCGCCGGGCCACCATGCGCATCGCGGACGGTTTGCCGCAGGCCCGCGAAGCCGTAGTCGAGGAGCTCCGCCGAATCGACGCGGCGCGACGCGACGAGATCGTCGACTTCGCATTCGAGGTCGCGCGCTGGTTGGTGCAGGCCGAGATCCGGCTCGACCCGAAACGCATCCTCGCGCGCCTCGAAGCCGCAATGCCGGACCGACCCGACGAGATCGTCGTGCGCGTCGCCGCTCCGCTCGTCTCGGTCGTGCAGAACGCAATGCCGGGTGTGAACGTTCTCGCGGACCCTGCACTCGGCCTGGGTGATCTGCGCATCATCGGGCCCGACTCGCAGATCGAAGCCACGGTCGACGATGCGTTGGACCGCCTCCGAGTGTTCCTCGCGGCCGACGACGATGGAGCGGTCCGATGAGGACACGGCTCGCGGTTCCACCGACGCTCAGCCCGTTCCGCGCCGTCGGCCGCGTCACCCGCGTCGTGGGCCTCGAGGTCGAGGTGCGGGGCATCGACGGCGGTATCGGCGACATGGTGGTCATCGGCCCGCCCGAGCGCGCTGTGCGCGCCGAGGTGGTCGCCATCAGCGGGTCGGCCAGCATGGTCATGCCCCTCGGTTCGATCGACGGGCTCTGCCCGAACGACCCGGCAGAGCTCGTCGGTGGACGCCTGCTTCTCCCGGTGAGCGACGGACTCCGCGGCCGCGTCGTCAATGCGTTCGGTGAGCCGATCGATGGGCTCGGATCCATCCGCGGCACGATCGAGCGGGTCGTGTTCGACGGAGCGGCGCCGTCGCCCATGTCGCGGCGCCGCATCCAAGAACCGCTACCCCTCGGAGTGCGGGCGCTCGATGCGTTGCTCCCCTGCGGGCGCGGTCAACGCATCGGCGTGTTCGCCGGATCAGGTGTGGGCAAGAGCACGCTCCTCGGGATGATGGCGCGAGGCGCGAAGGCCGACGCGGTCGTGGTCGCGCTCATCGGCGAGCGTGGCCGAGAGGTACGCGAGTTCCTCGAGGATGATCTCGGCCCGGCCGGCCGCGAGCTCGCCACTGTCGTGGTCGCGACCTCGGACGAACCGGCGATGCTGCGCCTTCGTGCGGCGTTCACTGCCACGCGCATCGCCGAGTGGCACGCCGCGCAGGGCCGCGACGTCCTTTTGC
>JANMVY010000754.1:0-3046 GCA_031393535.1 Actinomycetes bacterium
TCGTGACGACGACGGACCTCGCGCCCTGACCCACCCGCACCGCGCAGCACATCCGCGACCGCGAGCGGGCCCGCCGCGCGCGCCAACCCGGCCACCACCCGCGCCGACCACCCCTCGACCCACGCACGCACCCGCGCCAACCCGGCCGCGGCCTCGCGCAACTCGACGACATCGAGCCCCGACAGATCACCAGCCGGTAACCGCACCAGACGAGCAACCGTAGCCACCAACCAATCACCGGCCGGCGGTGCGGTATCGAAACCGGGAGCAGAACGCATGCCCACACTCTAGCGAACACCTGTTCGTCGCACAACGCAACCGGGCATATTTCATCAGACCTTGTGGTTCCTGGCTACGTCACATGCGTGATCGGCAGTGACGCGTCCCAGTCCATGCCAGCCATCCGACAGCCCGTCTGACAGACTGCGCGAGATGCAAGCGCAGTCCTCCGAAAGTGAAAAAGCACCGATGGTGCTCGCGATGGCTCGCCGGGGTTGGGCGTTCCGGCTGATCCTCGGCGTCGTTCTGACCGCTGAGGGCGCCCGCGCGTCGAACCGTGGTGCAGGTGTTTCGCACACCATCGGCGTTGCGCTCCTCCTCAGCGGCCTGGCCCTCGCCGTTTTCTCAGTTCTCATGCTCATCGAACCCGGGCGCCTCGAGATCACGCCGGGTTCGTTCTTCGTCATCGTGCCGTTTCGGCGCGTAGAGGTTCGCTTCCGACGGTGCAGCGAGTTCCATGTCACGCGGGTGGCGCGGACGGAAATGGTCGCCTACGACCTGTTCGACGAGAGCGGCGCGGTTCGCGTGAAGCGCCACCTCATGCGGAACTCCACGCGGTATCTCCCTAGGGATTACGGGTGGAAGGCAACCGCGCTCGCCGAGTTGATGAACGCGTATCGCAGCGCGGTCATCGCGACGTCGACATCATCGCCGGACAACGCTTCGTAGTCCGCCGCGCCGACCTGCTACGAAGCCTGGGGCCTCTTGGCGCCGATCGATCCGGTGAGCTCCTCCATCACCGCGAGCAGGCCCGCGAAGCCGGGGATCTTCCGCAGACTTCTGTCCGCGTAGATGATCGCTCCGAAAATCGCGACGAAGCCCGACACCCACGACACCGCGAGACGGATGAGCACGAAACCCGACGTCGATGTGCGGTTGTAGAGCCACACGTCCCACACCGCGGAACCGATCTCGTAGACGCCGGCGAACACCGTGAGGTTGCGCATGGTCCGGTAGTAGCGCGCGTGTTCGAGCACGAACGCTGGGAAGGGAACCGCGGCCGGCGCGAACCGTGCCAGCAACGAGCGGCCGACGACTGCACTCCCGATGAGCACGAGCCCGAACGCCACCTTCGTGCCGATGCCTGTGCCGAAGTACACCGCCTTCGACCCCGTGGCGATACCGATGATGCCGCGCACGACGAGGTAGGCCGTGGTGAACGGGAGAAGTTTGCCGATGCCCAAACCGTTGCGGTAGCGGCGGACGACCGCCAGGAGCGACCATGCGGTCACGCACGCGATCGCGAGGCCGAGCCCGTTCAGCTTGTTGCCGATGATGAACGCCGCGACCGTGCCGACCGAGTCGACTGCACCCGACGCACCGAACCCGCGCGGTTGCACGGCCGCCTTCTGCGCGGCCGGCGGTTCGGTCGGGTCGGTGCTCATGGACGCATCATCGGCAGATCGGCTCACGGGGCAAGGCATGCCCATGCGTCGACAACGGATGCGTCGCCGAACACTTCGAGCGCGGCGCTTCGACCACGGTTCCAGGCGAACACGAAAAGATCCGATGCCGCCCCGCGCACCGCGCCGGTCGCCCTGCTGTGCCCACGCCCGACCGACAACGCGCCGTCGACGATTTCGAGGGTCCATTCACCTTCGCCGTCGGTGCGATGCAGGTGCAACGACCCTGTCGGCAACGGCCGGTCGAGACGTGCCAGACCGAACGGCAACACCACGTCGTAGAGCTCGCTCACGCCGTCGGCCGCAACATCGGGGTCGACTGGATCGATCGAACCGAACGCCGCCTGCACATCGATGCGGTGCGCCGTGGTTTCATGGGTCATGCGACGGTGATAGAAGCCCGCCACCCCGTCGGTGGCCCACGTGTACATCGGTGTGTCGGGTGCCGTCGACCGCAACAGCGCCACGACCCGCGCGTGCGCTTCGGCGAAGTATTCGAGAACCGCTCCGCCGACGGGCGACTTCGACCCGCGTGCGGTGGGCGCCTCGCGGAGGCGGTGCTCGACGATGTCGCCCACCGACCGGTACACGCGCCCGAGATGACCGACCACATCGGCGACGACCCAACCCGGGCACGCGGCCACCGGCGCGTCAAGACCCTGCGCGGCACACGACGCGAGCAGTCGGCCTTCGCGTTCGAGCGCGTCCACGAGGACCGACGGTTCCATGGCGGCCAGTCTCGCATGCTCTGCTAGAAACCCTTGTGCACCGGCCACCGCCGCTGCCCGCGTCACCAGGGGTCTCCGTGCTCGCGATCAACTCGAACACCATCCGCCTCTTTCTCCACGTCATCGCCGCCACGGTCTGGGTCGGGGGGCAACTCACTCTCGCGGGCCTGGTACCGGCACTTCGCAGGCTCGATCCGACGGCGCCGAAAGCCGTCGCGCGCCAGTTCAACCGCATCGCCTGGCCCGCGTTCGGTGTGCTCGTGCTCACCGGTGTGTGGAACCTCGTCGAAGTCGAGGTCGGCGACAGATCGACCGCGTACCAGGTCACCCTCTTCGTGAAGCTCTCGATCGTCGCATTGTCGGGAATCAGCGCGTTTTTGCACACCCAGGCACGATCCCGGCGCGGCCTCGCGATCTGGGGGGCGCTCAGCGGCGTGGCCACCATCGCGGCACTGTTCTTCGGCGTGCTGCTCGGTACCGGGGCATAACGGGGAACATGTACCGCATCGGGGTCGATACCGGAGGAACGTTCACCGATTGCGTCATCATCGACGCGACCGGCCGCGTGGGCGTGGGCAAGGCGTTGTCGACACGCGACGACCTCGGAGTCGGCATCTGCAACTCCATCGAGAACGC
>JANMVY010000764.1:0-2981 GCA_031393535.1 Actinomycetes bacterium
GTGCCGCGAGTTTCACGTCGGATGGAATCCGAAGCCGGGAGGTCATCGCTCGCGCTCCCTGGTGTCGGCCTCGATGACGTGCGTGACGACATCGCGCTCGACGAGCTTGCGCTTCTTGCGCGCCGTCTCGCGTAGCGCGGCCGCGGCGAGGCGGTCGAGATCACGCATCGCTCCGACGGTGGCCTCGTGGAGCAGGACGGTGGCGTCGGAAGCAAACACCTCGCGGGTGCAACCGGCGCGCTCCATGCGGAGGCGTAGGTACTCGGTCGTGTCGTCGGGCGTGAGCGAGCTGACTTCGAGCCGGTGGTGAATGCGCGAGTACAGCGAGCGATTGCGGCGAAGCGCGAGTCGCTCGCGAAGCTCGGGCAGCCCGACGAGGATCAGCGAGAGCAACGCGCGGCTGTCCCACGCGTAGTTGAGCAAGATGTGCAGGTGGTCGAGCGTGTCTTGGTGGAGGAGGTGTGCCTCGTCAATCAGGAAGACAGGGTGGATGCGCTCCTCGGCGCGCTCCTCGACATGGCGACTGACGGCGTAGAACAGGCTGCCGGCGGTCGCGGCGGGCGCGAGGCCGAGCGCGACGCAGAGCTGGCGGTAGAAGTCGCGGCGACCGAGGGTGGCGTTGTGGTGGTAGGTGAGCCGGAAGCCAGCGGCCGGGATCCGGTGGCGGAGCGCGCGGAGGACGCAGGTCTTGCCGACGCCGGGCTCGCCGACGAGGACGACCGATTGGTGCTCGGTCAGCGCGTCGAGGAGCGTGTCGACGACGGCTTGCTTGGACGTCGGCAGCCACAAGTCACCGTCGGGGACTTCTTTCGAGAATGGCGGGGCGTTGAGCGCGAAGTGCGCGAGATATGGGGTGGCCATGATCAATCTTCCTCGGGGGTGCGATGCCGTGGTGGTCGACCCACGAGTCGGTCAAGGAGCGCGCCAGCCGGATCGAACGGCACGGCGTCGTCGGTGTCCTCGGTGTCGTCGGGGTCGGGGGCGGGGCGCTTGCGGCGTGTCTTCCCGGCGGCAACCGCGTCGACCGGTCGAAGCACGTAGTGGCGACCGTCATGCTCAACGACCGGCTCCGCCGCGCCGGTCATGTCGACAGCGATGACGACCACGCAGCCGGAGAGGAAGCTCTGGTCGAGTTGCCACGGCACACCGGCGATGTCGACGGTGCCGTCCTTGCGAACCCGGCGGCGAGCGCGAATCGTGAGCGCTGTCGTGAGCTCGGACTCCTTGACGACCCGCGTCCTCGCACCGGCCCAGACCTCTGCCGGCGTCTTGCCGAGCAGACCGCCGTGCGGGGCCTTGTGATAGTGCTCGTCGAGGAATGCGAGCAGCCGCGCTTGCACGTCGTGCAGCGACGTCATCGTGCCGAGGTGGTCGAGGCAGCCTTCGCGCAACGTCCTCCAGAACCGCTCCATTTTTCCGCGGGCGGGCGCGTCGTAGGGCTGCGCGTGGATCAGCGTGACGCCGAGCCGCTCGCACCCGATCCGCAGCGCCTCGCCGCGGTACGTGCTCCCGTTATCGAGATAGAGGCCGTCGGGGGCGCCGTGACGGCGCAGCGTGGCGAGGAAGAGGCCGAGCATGTCGGCCTCGCGCTCGGTGTGGTGCGCTTCGAGCGCGACCACGTACCTCGCGGCGTCGTCCATCAACGCGTGGATCCTGAGCGGGCGCGTCGTCCCGCCGATGTGGAGCGCGGTGCCGTGGCACACGTCGCCGTGAAACAGCGAGCCGGGATGCTCGGCCTGCCACCGCAACCGCGTATGCCCTTCGGGACGCACCCCGCGTGGCAACCCTGCGTCGCGGAAGAGGCGCGCGACGGTGGTCTCCGAGACCGCGTCCTTCGCCAGGCGCCCGTCGGCGACGAGCGTACGCAAGATGAGCGGCACCGACGCGGTCAGGTGCTCTCGACGAATATCGAGCAGCAGCGCGCGCTGCTCGGGGGTGAGGTCCCGACCACGCCCGCGGTCGGAACGCGGCCGCGGCTTGAGGGCGACCAGGCCACCGGCTCGGTACAGGTAGACCCAGCGCTCCAGCGTCGACCGCGCGATGCAACGCGTGAACGCGGAACCAGGATGGCGAAATCGCACCTTGGCGAGCGCGCGAAGCTCGGCGCGAAGCTCGCCGCGCAAGAACTCGCGATGCGCGAGGGCGCCGATAACCTCGGCGCGAAACAGTGCGATTGCCTCGGCATGATCGCGTGGGCGTAGTGAATCGTTGGACACAAGATCTCCTTGGCGGCGGCGGGTGATGGGTGCCGGGCCGATCTCGATCGGTGTCACGCGGTGGCAAGCACCCTCTACGATCCAAGTGGGTGGGCCCGTCGTCTCCGACGAGCACACCGCGATGGACATCACGGCATTGCCAGGCCCCCGGCAAATGCTTGCGCCACTGGTGGCGCGGTCCGCAGCGACGGTGGCGCGCGGCCGATCGCGATCTGCGCGACGCGCGCCGCGACCTCGCGCAACGTGATCACGGCTGGCAGGTCAACGAGCGAACGCGCCGCGTGGGCCCATCGCCGAAGGGTCGACCACTCCGTACCCCACGCCACGCTCGGAGACACGCAGATCCGCTCGCGGACGCGTGCCGGAGGCAGCCCCAGGATCGCCCACAGCGTCATCGCCATCGCGATCGCCGCGCGGCTGTAGTGCCGCCGCGGCGAGACCCCACGTGGCACCACCAGCATCACCGCGACGCACACGACGCACCGATACCGACGACACTGCACCCACGCCCTCTCCGGAGCAGCGTCGGCGTCTTGCGGGCCGAAGATCGCGCGGTCACGGAACCCGTGACCGTGCACGCCCAGGCCGCACCCCGTCGGTCGGCTCGCGCAACCGCACCGTGGGCACCGCCCTGGACGAGCTGCCTCGGCTGAGGGTGGCCGTGCGATCCATCCCTTGACGTCGAGCTTGGCGTGAACGATGAGTAAACTGCTCTGGGTCGGCTTCGTCACTGGGTCCGACCGGGAGCACGACGTCGGCGGTGTT
>JANMVY010000771.1:0-7859 GCA_031393535.1 Actinomycetes bacterium
ACCGCGCGGGGCGACAAGTCACCGAGGTTTCCGATGGGTGTCGCGACGAGCACGACCGTGCCCCGACCGATCACAGACGCACCTCGAGCACGTCACCCGGACGCAGGCCCCAGCGAGCGAACGATCCGGCTTCGGCCTCGACGACCGAGGACGCGCGGAACACTGGCAGACACAACCGATTCGGGTTCACCGACGCGGTGCGCACCACGCACATCGACGAATCGCAGTACGCGACGTCGATCGGGAACTTCACACCGAACGTGTGGATCGCACGGGTGTGGCGCAAGACGAGGGCCCCGTCGATCGCGTCACGGCCGATGAGGCCGCGGCGGCGCTCCGCGCGCGAGGTTGCGATCTCGATGCTCGCGAGCACACGATCTTCGACGACCAGCCACGGCATGGAACCAAGCGTATGGCCGGTGGGGGAACGCGCCTCGACCGGCGCGACGACCGGGTGTACCGCCGAGGCGGCTTCCGTGGGCGTCAGGCGCTTGCCCCACTCGTCGTCGGTCCACCCACGAGTCGCGCGTGCGACGGCGAGCGGGAACCGGCCGTGCCCACCTGCAGGACCATGCAGGCCCGCGGAACGAGCTCGTTGGCGATCAAGACCGAGACGTGTGCGTCGCCACGACGACCCCCCGGGACTTCCATCCAGCGAGCGACGCGTATTGCGGTCGTTCGCCGCGTTGTTCCCAGAACTGCGAACTCGCGGTCGTGGACGGTCGTCCAGTAAATTGGACAGCTGGTCACCGAACCAGGAGGTGTGTGGTGTCGAGGAAGCGATCGTGCGCGCAATCAACACGATTCGTAGTCGCGTCGTTGCACGGCGGCTGCTTGCGGGTGTGCGCCCGGTGGCGGCTCTGCGGGCGCCATGTCGGCAAGGTCGCGACAGTGTGGACCTACGGCGACATCGGCGCGCTGTTCCGACAGATCACCATCGAACCCGCGGGCGGCGGTGCCCGATGACCGACGATCTCGCCCCGTCACTGTTGCTCCATCCAGCGGTGATCGATGACCCATACCCGTTCTACCGGCGGCTCCACGCGCGCGCCCCGGTGTGGCGGGTGCCTGGTACTGAGGTGTTCGTCGTCAGTTCGTTCGCCGCGGTCGCCGAGGCAACGGGTCGGGTCGAGGATTTCTCGTCGAACATGCAGTGCCTGCTCTACCGCGATGGCGACGGCGTCCCCCAGCGACTCTCGTTCGGCGACGCCGGCATACAGACCCTCGCGACCGCGGATCCACCAATGCACGCGTTGCATCGCAACACCGTCTTCCCCGAGCTGGTCGCCAAGCGCATGGCCGCCCTCGAACCCGACATCGCCGACGTCGCTCACACATGCGTGCAGCGAGCGGTCGAGCAACGCAACATCGAGTTCATGACGGCGATCGGCAACGTCGTGCCGATCACCATGATCAGCCGTCTCATCGGTTTCCGCGACGCCGATCCGAACCGGCTGCTGCGCGCCGCCTTCGACTCCACTGCGATGCTCGCCTCGACCCTGACCCTCGACGACCTCCACCACCTCATCGCGGTCAGCGACGACATCGGCACCTGGATCGCCGAGCAACTCACCACCGCCGCAGCCGCGCCGGGCGACGACATTTTGGGCTCTGTCGCCCGCGGCCTCGCGTCTGGGGCGCTCGGCGTGCACGAAGGCCGCGTCATCCTCCACACGCTGCTCAGCGCGGGCGGCGAGTCCACCACCAGTCTCCTCGGCAACGCGGTGCGCATCCTCGCCGAACAACCCGACCTGCAACGCCGCCTTCGCGACCACCCCCATCTTGTCGATGCCTTCGTGGAGGAAGCACTCCGGCTCGAGTCGCCGTTTCGCTACCTCATGCGATCGGTTCCGGCCGCGACATCGCTCGCCGGTGTCGACATCCCCGCGGGAGCGACCATGCTGTTGTTCTGGGGTGCCGCGAACCGCGACGCCGCCGAGTACGACCATGCCGACCACATCGACCTCGAGCGGCGCATCGCGCGCCACCGCGTCGCCTTCGGACGCGGCATCCACCACTGCGTCGGCGCGCCCCTCGCCCGACTCGAAGCGCGCGTCGTGCTCACAACACTGCTCGAGCACACCAGCAACATCACCCTCGACTCCGACCGACCACCTCGATGGGTGAACAGCCTCCTCGTGCGGCGCCACGAACACCTGCACCTCAGGCTCGGCCCGCGGCCATGATCGGAGCGTCGATGAGCACGAACGAACCCACCACGTCGACCCGCGCCGGCAACCCCGGCGACGTCCCAGTCGATCGGCGAGCGCAACGCCGCGACGCTCGCCGAGCCGACAACCGCACCGCGATCCTCGACGCGGCCGAACACGTCTTCGGCGAAGACGGAATCCGCGAAGGATCACTCCGCCGCATCGCTGCCGCATCGGGCTTTTCGACCGCGGCCATCTACCTCTTCTTCGAGAACAAACAGCACCTTCTCGCCGAAACACTCATCCGGCGAGGCGACGAACTCATCGACATGTTGCAACGCGAAGCCGCCCGCGACCTCACGCCACTCGTCAAGCTCCACCACATCGTCGACGTCACCACCACGTTCTTCACCGAACGCCCACGGTTCCGGGACATGCTCAGCCACCTCCGCGGCGGACCATCGATCACCGGCCCGACGCTCGCCGAGTTCGCCGGCGACGTGACCGGTCGATTCGACACCGCCATGAGCGCCCTCGCGCAACTGGTCCGCGAAGGACAGATCACCGGCGAGATCCGCGGCGGCAACGAACGCGCGCTCGTCCACCTGTACTCGGTGTTGATCAACGAACACGTCTTCCTGAGCGCAGCCGACTCCGCGCGTACGGGCACGCTCACCACCGAACAGTTCCACGCGCTCGTCGACGGCGCGCTCCGAAACCCTCCACCACCACGCGACCGAAACTATCGAAAGACACACCGATGAACCCTGTTCCAACCGTTGCCATCGTGACCGGCGCAGGACGCGGCATGGGCCGAGCGTGCGCCGACTCGCTCGTCGGAACCGTCGACGTCATCGTCCTCGTCGATCGAGACGAACGTCTTCTCGCAACCGCCCGCGACGAGCTGTCGGCCCGCGGCGCGACCGTTGTTGCCTTCATCGCAGATGTGACCGACCGAGCCCGTCTCGACGAGCTCGCCGCGACCGTGGCCGGCATCGGCTCGCTGCGCGCTGTCGCGCACGCGGCCGGTATCTCACCGACCATGGCCGACTGGCGACGGATCTTCGCCGTGGACCTCGTCGGCTCCGCGCTACTTCTCGACACGCTCGCACCACTCGTCACCCCAGGAACCGCCGCCGTGTGCTTCGCGTCGATGGCCGCACAAATCGTTGTCCCCAACGGTGACCCAGCGGTCGACGCCGTGCTCGACGACCCGCTCCACCCCGAGTTCCTCGACCGCATCATCACGACCGTCGGCGAATCCATCGCCGATACCGCGCTCGCCTACGGCTGGGCCAAACGCGGCGTGCAACGACTCGCCCGACGCGAAGCCGTCCGCTGGGGCCGTACCGGCGGCCGCGTCTGCTCGATCTCCCCCGGCATCATCAACACACCCCAGGGCAACCAAGAAGCCGCCGCACAACCACAGATGAAAACACTCGTCGACATCTCACCCGTACAACGCGTCGGCCGGCCCGAAGAAATCGCGGACGTCGTCGCGTTCCTGCTCTCGGACAACGCATCGTTCATCACCGGCACCGACCTACTCGTCGACGGCGGCGTCTGCGCAGCCCTCCGAATCGGCTGACATATCACCTCGTCGACCTTCTCGGGGCCTCCCGTGTGACGTGGGCATCGGACTCCTCCGCGTTCCGACCGGTGCACACCGATTGCGTCGCCGACGCGAGGCGTATAGCGACACGCGGCGGGCGATCGTGACCTCGCACTAGCCTGACCGCGCGGCCCGATGCCACTGGCCGTGCCGAGGAGTGGTGCCCATGTCGTCCGAAGCCACCACCCGCCCGCGCCGGGGAATCTCGATCTTTCGGGCCGAGCAGGCCACCCCGCTATCCGAGACCGACTTCATGGCCATGCCCCAGATGACCGGCGAGGCCCTGGCTGCCGGAGGCCCCGAAATTTTCATGGCCTCGGCTCCCGGCACCGACGTCCGGGTGGCCGTGCGCCAGACGCCCGAGGAGGGCGGCTTCAGCATCCTCCATGTGTGGTTCAAGGCCGACTACCCCGTGCCCCGCCACAGCCACGACGCCGACTGTATGTACTACATCGTTTCGGGCAGCGCGGTCATGGGTACCCAGACGCTGCGGACGGGCGACGGGTTCTTCATTCCGGCGAGCGCCCCGTACGGCTACAACGCCGGACCCGACGGAGTAGAGCTGCTGGAGATCCGCCACTGCGTGGCGCAGTTCCACACGCAGATGCTCGAATCGAACGCCGGTAAGTGGGCAGCCATGGCCGACACGATCGCCAGCCACCGCGAGGCCTGGGAGGCCGACACGGTCAGCCCGACGCTCGCGGCCAACCGCGCCGCCGGCGCGCCGGTGTGAGCGTGCGCCGGACCCCGCACTGACCGGCCTCTTGTTGCCCGACGAATCGGATCAGCGGATCTGTCGCACTCGACCCGAGGACCCCCAGGCCAGATCGGCGGTGAGGACCGCCTCACCGACGCGTTCTGCCAGGGCAAGACAAAGTCGATCAGCCAGCGAAAGTCCCTCGCCTCGCGTCCAACGTCGGGCCGCCCACTCCGCGTCGTCGACCTCGACCGGCTCCACCCGGAGCCCGTAGCTGACGAGGAGCGCACGCACCAAGCCCCAGTCCCGGTCCGCGGCCAGCACCTTCTGCGCGACCTCGGACCAGTTCGCCGCACTGCACCGCGACCCATCGCAGAGCTCGGCCTCGACGACACCCGCACCGGCCTCGCCCCGCACGAACGCAAGGATGGCCGATGCGTCGAGAACAGCACTCATACCGTGTCCTCCTGTGCCGCCGAACGCCGTCGGTCGGCGAGCAGATCGCCCACGAGGTCGAGGCCTTCCAACTGGTCGCGCACGCGCGCCCGGAGCTGTTCACGGGTGAGCAGCACCAGACCGTCGGGCGTGTCGAGCAAAACCAGCGTCGTGCCCTCGGTCAGGCCCGCTCGTTCGCGCACCTCCGCCGGTACGACGATGCGTCCACGATTTCCCACGACAATCGAGTATGTCCCACTCATGTATAGAGCGTACCGCTATGGTCAATCTCGTGGGACACAGCGGTCGAGGTGTTCACCGTGGTCGGAGCCTCACGAATCACGGTCGACCCCCGCCCAGGGTGACTCAGGGCACCGTGACGTCGGTGTGCGAGAAGTCGTCACCGACGAACAACAGCGGTTGTCCCAGCCGCCGTGAGAGTGCATACGAGAACGTGTCACCGAAGTTGAGCCCAGCCCGATGACGCCCCTTACCGAACCGACGCCAGCTGACGACCGCTTCCCCGGCAAGCTCGGCATCCAATGGGGCGACCTCGATCTCGACTCGACCGAGCAGCTCCTCGAGCAACTGCGTCCCCGCTGAACCCGACTTGGCCTCGATGACGATGCCCAACTCGACACGGGTGGCCGCCGACATCACACAGCGGTCTCCGAGCAGATGACGTTCGAGTTCGGCACTGCCCGGTTCGCCGAACAGCACCGCAACGATTGCCGACGTGTCGACGACAATCACACCGGCAGCCCATGCTCGTCGTAGCCGATGATCTCATCGGGATCGCGTTGATCGAGCATCGGCAACCGGCCAAACCGCTCCACGATGTCGCCAAGCCCCAGCGCCCGGCGACGACGACGCTCCACCTCGAGACGAGCTTCGAGCGACGCCACCACGGCATCAGTGATCGACTCCCCCGTCAGCGCAGCGAGATCACGCGCTAGCTGGTCTGCTCGCTCGCTCTTGATACTCAACGCCACAGGAACCATTCTATCTGCCCAGGATGATAGGTATCAACTCGTTCGCTGCGTGTTGAGCGCCAAACCCGGCTTCTCCCGAGCACGCTCGACCCGTCGATCCACGCTCTTCGCTCGTCCCCACGGTGTTCAGTTCAGGTTCGCAGGGCGGCGATTCTCTGTCACTCGAGCGAGGTCGACCCGCGCGCCCAGCCGCTGGTGATCACGCGTACGTCGACACCTTGTGCACGCTTCACAAGCATCGTTGATCGGTTAACCCCGTCAGCCCGACACAACCCGATGGTTCGAAGGAGGTCTCATGGACGTTGTGTCGGAGCGGTGGCCCTTCGGTAGAACGGCGGCGGAGGTGTGGGACGCCGCGATGGTTGAGGACGCGGGGGTCTGGTTGCGTCGTTGGGGGTGAGGACGGCGCGGTGGGGGCCGGCCAAGGCCTCGGCCAACGCGGCCAGATCCGCCACCGAGACCAGGACTGGTTCGACAGTTCGCTCGCGAGCCAGCACCGTTTGAGGTAGTCGGCTCGGCCGAGTGATCTCGCACTGACGAGCTCGCGTGATCATGTGGCGTGAACCGCCGCCGCGGAATGCAGGCTGTCAACTGGTGAGCGCGACTGGCAGGCCCTGCGCTCGCGCTGCGGCGGCCAGGTCGTTGTCGGCGGTGACCAGGACGAGGTCGGAATCGAGCGCGGCGATGGCGGCGGCGAGGTGCACGGCGTCGTAGCCGCGCAGTTGGTGGGCTTGGGCGAGGTCACCTGCGTTGCGGGCCAACTGGGTGGTGATCTCGATGTGGTCGAGCTCGGTGATGATCGTCTCCAGTTCCGCGACGGCGACCTCGTGCTGGCGCTTGGTGATTCGCCCCAGCCGCTCGGCCCTGGCGAGCGCGGCGCGCGCCTCGGGGTAGAGCAGACGCACGCTGACGCTGCGGGCGGCTTCGTTCCACATTCGCGCGCAGACAGCCGACGAAGGCTCGCCGAGCAGCAGCGGGATCACCGCGGAGGTGTCGAAGTACGCGATCATTGCCGCTGTTCGGCAACGAGGTCGCTGACGATTCCCTTGGCTATGATGCGGGGCGGTGTCCGCGAACGCTTGGCCGCCGGCGCGGGGGTGACCAACCCCTCGGCAACGAGGCGATCAAGCGCCCGAGGTTGGTCCAGCGGGACGAGCCTGGCCACCGCCTTGCCGTGGTCGGTCACGGTCACCTCCTGGCCGTCCCGCACCACGTTCAGGTAGTGACTCAGGCGATCTCGTAGCTCTCGGACTCCTACTTCCATTTGAGCATTATGGCGCTTTTGGTCGATAAAATCTAGCCACATCGGCTGCACCGACCGTTGATCGGCCGCCGTCGGTCGATCGGCCGAGCTTGTGCAAGATGATCGATACTCAGGCCATATGATCTGCTCACGGATCAAATGTCGACAGGTTCGGAGCCGTGAATCTCGGTGCACCGGTTCTCGACGTGGCTGCGCCCGGGAGATCGAGCGCGCTGCCGACGATGCAGAAGCTCGCTCCCCATCTCCGGGTCGCCTGAATCCCATGGCCGATGAAATCTCGCCGCAGGACAGGTCAACCAGTCTGACCGACCACCACCACCAGAAGGAGCCGCCATGTCGCGCGCCCGCATCCACAACTTCTCGATCTCGCTCGACGGGTTCGCCACCGGCGAGGGGCAGGCCCTCGACACGCCGTTCGGCCACGCCGGGCATCGGCTCCACGAGTGGCTGCTCGCCACTCGGTTCGCCCACCGCGAAGTCCTCGGCGAGTCGGGCGGCACCGAGGGTTTCGATCACGCGATGGCCGACCGGCACGGACCCGGGATCGGTGCGGAGATCATGGGCGCGGGCAAGTTCGGCCCTCCGGGCTGGCAGGACGACCCAGAGTGGCGCGGGTGGTGGGGCGACAACCCACCGTTCCACACGCCAACGTACGTCCTGACCCACCGTCCGCGCCCGTCGCTGGAGATGGAGGGTGGCACGACGTTCC
>JANMVY010000790.1:0-3456 GCA_031393535.1 Actinomycetes bacterium
TGTCCAATGGATGAGCACGGCTGACGCCGCCAAGCGGCTCGGCATCACCCCACGCACGCTGTATCGCTTCATCGACGAGGGACAGCTGCCCGCATATCGATTCGGCCGGGTCATCCGGCTGAAGGCGACCGAGGTCGATTCGTTCATCGACTCCTGCCGCATCGAGCCGGGCACGCTGGAGCACCTCTACCCAGAACCGGTCCCTCACGGTGGCCGGGGCGACCAGTAGGCCCCTTCACCGAGGCCAACCCAGTCGACCCCCCTGTCTCGGCCAGGGCACAGTGAGTCGCGGGCGTAATCGCCCGCGATTCACGGGCCAGGCCCTTCCCGGTGGCCGCTGTGCCCTACCCGACTCCCTTGGGCCGCACGCGTTCACTCAGTGGGAGTGGGCGATCTCGATCATCGACACGGCGTCGAGCGCGACGAGCACCGTGGTCGACCGCTCGTCGCCTACGCGAAGCGTGAGCACGTCGCTGCCCACCGCGCGCAGCGTGCCGTGGATCACGGTCCCGTCGTCGGCGTGCACCCGGACGTTTGCGCCCTCGCCGGCCGTGTCGCGGAGCACGTCGAGCATGGTCCGTGCACCGGTCGAGGTGACCCGACGAGTGGGAGAAGGCACCAACTCCTCATCGCTCTGCACGGTCACCACCCGGTCGAGCCGTACGAGCATGACGCTCACGGAGGATTGCAGCATCACGACGTCGGCCCCGATCGATGTCACCGTGCCGGTCGCCGCAAACCCGCCACGAACCCGCAGCCGCACCCTGACCCGGCGCTCGGCGAGATCGACGAACGCACCTGCGAGCGTGGCCTCGTCGTCGACCTGGCGAGCGAGCCAGTGCGCTCGGGTCCGCGCGGTGGCCGCATCATCGACCCGGGCGTCGGCGATGCCGCGCAGGATCGTCACGAACGGATCCTCACCTGCTGGTGGAATGGGAACCATCGCGCCCAGCGTCTCGCCGGTTCCGGTGCGTGGTCAATAGGCTGAATGGGAACATGACAACCCCCTCAGCCAGCGCCGGGCCTCCGGCCGAGACCCTCGCCACCGACGGTGCCCTGCCCGAGCCCGTCAAGATCAGCGTGCCCGGCAACCACCTCATGGCGTCGCTGCTCGGCCCCCGCGACGAACTGCTCCGCCTGGTCGAAACCGCGTTCGCGGACACGGCGATCCATGTCCGCGGCAACGAGATCACCGTCGGCGGCGCGGCAGCTGCCACCGTCGCCCGTGTGTTCGAAGAGCTCGTGGTGCTTCTGCAGCAGGGCCATCCGCTCGAAGCGCGCACCGTGACCCGCGCGATCGACATGGTGCGCGACAACGAGCGGCCGAGCGAGGTCCTCACCAAGCAGATCTTGCGCACGTCACGAGGCGTGCCCATCCGCGCGAAGTCGAGTGGTCAAAAGCGCTACGTCGAGGCGATCGCGAACAACGTCATCACGTTCGGTATCGGGCCTGCAGGCACGGGCAAGTCGTGGCTTGCGGTGGCTATGGCCGTACAGTCGTTCCAGTCGAAGCAGGTCGATCGGATCATCCTCACGCGACCTGCAGTCGAGGCCGGTGAGCGTCTCGGCTTCCTGCCCGGCGATCTCATGGCGAAGGTCGATCCGTACCTGCGGCCGCTTTACGACGCGTTGTACGACATGGTCGACACCGAAGGAGTGCAGCGCCTGCTCGAGAAAGGCAACGTCGAGGTCGCACCCCTTGCGTTCATGCGCGGTCGCACGTTGAACAACAGTTTCATCATCCTCGACGAAGCGCAGAACACCACGCCCGAGCAGATGAAGATGTTCCTCACGCGGATCGGCTTCGGTTCGCGCGCGGTCATCACCGGCGATCGCACGCAGGTCGACGTGCCCGGTGGACGCAGTGGCCTCGACGGCCTCGAGGATCTGCTCGAACACATCGACGGACTCGGCTTCGTGCACCTCACGAGCCGCGACGTCGTCCGCCATCGAATCGTGCAGGACATCGTCGAGGCGTACGACCGCGTGTCCCTGTTCGATGCAAACAAACGACGATGACGCCGCCGGCCGTGTTCGCGTACGACGAACACCGCGACCCGACAGTCGACATCGACCGCTGGGTCGCGCTGGCCGAGCACGTGCTCGCGACCGAAGGTGTCGTCGATGGTGAGCTCACACTGGCATTTGTCGGCGAGGCCGAGATGGCGCGGCTCAACGAGGAGCACATGGGCGAAGACCACGCCACCGATGTGTTGTCATTTCCGCTCGACGCCGATCTTGCGATCGCCGAGCCAAGGACACCACGCGCAGCCGATGCTGAGCCGATCCTGTTGGGCGACGTGGTCGTGTGCCCAAGCGTGGCCGCGGCCAACGCGACCGATCACGCCGGCACCATCGACGACGAGCTCGCGCTGTTGATCGTGCACGGAATCTTGCACGTGCTCGGCCATGATCACCTCGATGCTGACGAAACCACACGCATGCAGGCGCGCGAGCGTGTGCTGCTCGAACGTCATCATTGGAACGGTCCTGCACCTCTCACGTTCGCGGCGCATCGGGCGACATCGTGAAAGCAGTGTTCGCCGCGTCGCCCGCGGTGTTCGCCGCGTCGCCCACCGCGGTCGACGTCTGGCTGCTCATCGTGATCGTTACGTTGCTGCTGGTGCTGTCGGTCCTGGCGCTCGCCGAGACCGCGCTCACCCGCATGTCGGTCACGAAAGCCCAGGCGATCGCCGCGCAAGGCAAACGCAGCGGTGCGATCCTGCTCGAGCTCGTCAGAGAACCAGAGCGGTTCTTGAACCCCGTCATCCTCGCGGTGAACATCGCGCAGGTGGTCCAGGCGGTGCTCACCGGCGTCGTCGCGAGCCGGCTGTTCGGCACGATGGGTGTGGTGATCGGCACCGTCTTGAACGTCGTCGTGTTCTTCGTGCTCACCGAAGCGCTGCCGAAGACCTGGGCCCTGCTCTACCCCGAACGTGGCGCACTCGTCGCGGCGCGTCCTGTCTCTTGGCTCGTGCGCTTCTGGCCGCTGCGGCTGCTCAGCCGATTCTTCATCGGCATCACCAACTGGATCATTCCCGGCAAGGGCTTGGCGCAAGGCCCGTTCGTGAGTGAGGCCGAGTTGTTGCACATCGTGCACGCCGCGGCCGACGACGATGTGATCGAACACGACGAGCGCGAGCTCATCGAATCGGTCATCGAGTTCGGCGACACAATCGTGCGCGAGGTCATGGTGCCACGCGCCGACATGGTCACCGTCAGTGCCGACGCGACCGTCACCGACGCGCTCGACGTAATCATCGAGCAAGGGTTCTCACGTGTTCCGGTGATGGGCGACGGCGTCGACGACATCGTCGGCCTCGTGTACCTGAAGGATCTCGTGCGCGCGTTTCGCCGCGGACGTGCCGACGAACCTGTCTCACGCTCGGCTCGCCGCGCCCACTTCATTCCCGAGACCAAGAAGGTCGACGACATGCTCCGCGAGATGCAGGCCGG
>JANMVY010000230.1:0-8525 GCA_031393535.1 Actinomycetes bacterium
TGCACCGCCTGCGCGCCGGCGAGCAGGTACTCGACCACGTCGGTGGCCGACGCTACACCGCCCACCCCGACGATAGGCAGATCGGCGAACGCAGCCCGGCAGTCGAACACCGCACGCAAGGCGACAGGCTTCATTGCGGGACCCGAGAGCCCGCCGCGGACCGCGCCCAGTCGCGGGCGCCGCGTGACGGGGTCGATGGCGATCGCGAGCAGCGTGTTCGTGAGCGTTACCGCCTCGGCGCCACCGGCGCGGGCCGCGTCGGCGATCTCGGCTATGTCGTGCACGTTCGGTGACAACTTCGCCCACCGCGGCCGGCCACAGACCGCAGTCGCCGCAAGGACCTCGGTGGTGGCCCCCGGCGAATGCGCGAACATCCGCTGCCGGTCCTCCAGGTTCGGGCAGGACACGTTCACCTCGACCGCGATGACCTCGGGAGGAGCGTTCGCGAGCATCGCGGCGGCTCGGGCGAAGTCGTCGACAGTGTGCCCCCAGATGCTCGCGACGACCCGCGCTCCCGCGGCCACCAGCGCGGGCAGGTCATGGGCCAGCCACGCCTCGATGCCCGGGCCCTGCAAGCCGACGCTGTTGATCATGCCCGCAGTGGCCTCGTGCACCCGCGGGGCTGGGTTCCCGGCCCACGGTTCAGCCGACAACGACTTCACGACCACGGCACCGAGTGCCGAAAGGTCGACATAGGGCGCGAGCTCCGCTCCGTGGCCCGCGGTGCCTGACGCGGAGCACAGCACCGACCGCAACCGGAGCGAGCCGACGGTGCTCGAAAGATCAACCGCCGAATCGTCACGCCCGATCACCGACCCCCAGCGGCGAAGCCGGCGCATCAGCTCGTGCCAGTTCGGTGATACTCCTGCAAGGGTCGTACCTCGAGCCGGTGCGTCGACCAGTCGACCATGCCCCGTGCCGCCGCGAGCGCAGCCGCGGCCGTGGTGAGCAGTGGCACGCCGTAACGCTGGGCCGCGGTGCGGATGTGCGCGCCGTCCGCGCGCGGGCCACGACCGCGCGGCGAGTTGACGACCAGCTGGATCTCGCCCGCCATGATGAGGTCGATCCCGTCGTCGCCCGGCTCCCCCAGCTTCACGAGCACATGGCGCACGGGCACGCCCGCCGCGCTGAGCGCGGTCGCGGTGCCCGTGGTCGCGACCACCTCGAAACCGAGCCCCACGAACAGCGCGGCCGCTTCGCAGCCGAGCGCCTTGTCGCGATCGGCGAGCGACATGAACACGGTGCCGCCGGTGGGAAGCGGGCCGCCTGCGGCGATCTGGCTCTTTGCGAACGCCAGGCCGGTGGTGCGGTCTATGCCCATGACCTCGCCGGTGGAGCGCATCTCGGGACCGAGCACGGCGTCGGCTTCGGGGAAGCGATTGAAGGGCAGCACTGCCTCTTTCACCGCGACGTGATTCGCGTTCGCCGGTGGGCGCAGCAGGCCCTCGCCACGGAGCTCGACGAGCGTCGCTCCGACCATGACTCGCGCGGCGATCTTCGCAAGTGGCACCCCGGTTGCCTTTGCCACGAACGGCACCGTGCGCGACGCGCGCGGGTTCGCCTCGATGACGAACACCTGGTTCGCCTTCACCGCGTACTGGACGTTGATGAGTCCCCGTACATCGAGCGCGTCGGCGATGCGGCGCGTGTAGTCCTCGATGACCGCGACGGTCTCGGCTGACAGGTACGGCGGCGGGATGATGCACGCGCTGTCACCGGAGTGCACTCCGGCTTCTTCCACGTGTTCCATCACCGCGCCCAGCACGAAGTCGCCGGTCGCGTCACGTATGGCATCGACGTCGACTTCGGTCGCGTCCTCGAGAAAGCGATCGACGAGCACGGGGCGCTCGGCCGCGAGCCCACCTTCGATGGCCAGGCTGCCGAAGCCGATGACCGCGTTCCACGCCCGTTCGAGACTCTCGTCGTCGTACACGATCTCCATTGCACGGCCGCCGAGAACATACGACGGCCGCACAAGCGCCGGGTACCCGATGCGACCGACGATCGCGAGCGCCTGGGTCAGCGTGGTCGCGGTGCCGCCTGCGGGTTGGGGGATCTCGAGCCGCGCGCAGAGCGCGCTCCAATGATCGCGGTCCTCGGCGAGATCGATCGACGCGGCGCTCGTACCGAGCACCAACGACGCAGGCAATTGCGCCGACAACTTGAGGGGCGTCTGACCACCGAGCGAGACGATGATCCCGATCGGACCTTCGGCCTCGATGATGTTGGTGACGTCCTCGAAGGTGACCGGCTCGAAGTAGAGCCGGTCGCTCGTGTCGTAATCGGTCGACACGGTCTCGGGGTTGCAGTTGACCATGATGGTCTCGTAGCCCGCCTCGCGCAGTGCGAAACTCGCGTGCACGCAGCAGTAGTCGAACTCGATGCCTTGACCGATGCGGTTGGGCCCGGAGCCGAGGATCATGACCTTTGGCTTGGTGCTGGGCCGCACCTCGTCCTCGTCCTCGTAGCTCGAGTAATGGTAGGGCGTCTCGGCGTCGAACTCGGCCGCGCAGGTGTCGACGGTCTTGTAGGTCGGAACCACTCCGGCCGCGATACGCGCGGCACGTACCTCGAGTTCGGTGCTGTCCCAAAGGTACGCGAGCTGGCCGTCACTGAAGCCGAAACGCTTTGCTCGACGCCATGCGCGCCGTGTCATCGACGCGAAGCCCACTTCGAGGAGGTGCGCCCGCTCCTCACCCAACATCGAGATCTGATCGAGGAACCAAGGGTCGACCTTCGTCGCGGCGTACACCTCGTCGACGCTCACCCCGCGACGCAGCAACGCTTCAAGCTGTGGTGTGCGGTCGGGCGTACCGATCGCGGCTCGGCGCAGCAGCTCATCGGTCGCGATGTCGTCGAATTGCTTCTCGGCCGGGTCGCAGTTCAGCCCGAGACGACCCGACTCGAGCGAGCGGAAAGCTTTTTGGATCGACTCGGGGAAGGTACGGCCGATGGCCATGACCTCGCCCACCGACTGCATCTGCGTGCCGAGCACACCGCTCGTTCCGGGGAACTTCTCGAAGGCCCAGCGCGGCACCTTCGTGACGACGTAGTCGATGGTGGGTTCGAATGATGCCGGCGTCTTCTTCGTGATGTCGTTCGAGATCTCGTCGAGTGTGTAGCCGACCGCGAGGCGTGCCGCGATCTTCGCGATCGGGAAACCCGTGGCCTTCGACGCGAGCGCGGAGCTTCGCGACACCCGGGGGTTCATCTCGATGATGACCTGATCCCCCGTCGCCGGGTCGATCGCGAACTGCACGTTCGAGCCCCCGGTTTCGACGCCGACGCGGCGGATGCACGCAAACGCCGCGTCGCGCATGCGTTGGTATTCGACGTCGGAGAGCGTCTGCGCGGGTGCCACGGTGATCGAGTCGCCTGTGTGCACGCCCATCGGATCGAGGTTCTCGATCGAGCAGACGATCACGCAGTTGTCGGCCCGGTCGCGCATCACCTCGAGCTCGTACTCCTTCCAACCCGCAATCGACTTCTCTATGAGTATCTCGGTGATCGGGCTCGCGTCGAGCCCGCGCTGCGCCATGTCGACGAACTGCTCGGCGGTTGCCGCTATGCCGGTGCCGCGCCCACCGAGAATGTAGGCCGGGCGGATGACCACGGGTAGACCCACACGTTCGACCACGTCGAGTGCCCCGGTGAGATCACGCGCGACCCCCGACTCGGGCACGGACAAGCCGATCTCGATCATCGCGCGCTTGAACAGCCCGCGATCCTCGGCGGTCGCGATTGCATCGGCATTGGCGCCGATGAGCTCCACCCCGTGCTCGTCGAGCACGCCGCGCTTGACGAGCTCCATTGCGAGGTTCAACGCCGTCTGGCCGCCGAGGGTCGCCAGAAGCGCGTCGGGCTTTTCGCGCTCGATGATCCGCGTGAGCACATCAGGATCGAGTGGCTCGATGTAGGTCGCGTCCGCGAAATCGGGATCGGTCATGATCGTGGCCGGGTTCGAGTTCGCGAGGATCACGCGGAACCCTTCCTCGCGCAACACGCGGCACGCCTGCGTGCCCGAATAGTCGAACTCGCAGGCTTGGCCGATGATGATCGGTCCGGATCCGATCAGCAGGATCGAATGGATGTCGTCCCGGCGGGGCATGTCAGTGGCCTCGCTGCATGAGCGTCGCGAACTCCTGGAACAGATATTGGGAATCGTGTGGACCGGGGCCGGCTTCGGGGTGGTACTGCACGCTGAACGCCGCGACGTCGCGACAGCGGACACCTTCGACGGTGTGGTCGTTCAAGTTGAGATGGGTGATGTCCACACTCGGGAGCGAATCGGCGTCGACACAAAAGCTGTGGTTCTGACTCGTGATCTCGACCGCTCGCGTCGCCAGGTTCCGCACCGGATGGTTGCCACCGTGATGGCCGAACTTCAACTTGAACGTCGAACCGCCGAGCGTGCGTGCGAGAAGCTGGTGCCCGAGGCAGATGCCGAACACGGGCACGTTGCCCAGCAGTCCACCGATGGCGTCGACGGCACCCGCCACCATCGCCGGGTCGCCAGGGCCGTTCGAAAGGAAGACGCCATCGGGCTTGCGGGCGAGTATTTCGGCCGCGCCCACGCCCGCCGGCACAACATCGACAACTGCCAGACGCGACAAGTGCGTCAGGATCGTCGACTTGATCCCGTAGTCGATCGCCACCACACGGAACGGACCGTGGCCAACGGTGTACGGCGACGCACACGTGACCTCGGCCGCGAGGTCGACACCGTCGGTGCCCGGCTCGGCACGCGCGGCGGCCAACAACGCGGCTTCGTCCGCCGTGCCGAATGCTCCCGGCATTGCACCCCCGTCGCGGAGATGACGGGTGAGACGACGAGTGTCGATGCCGCCGATGCCAGGGATTCCGCGGCGAATGAGGAAGGCTGACAGGTCCTCGTCGCTGCGCCAACTGCTGCGGCGCCGAGCGAGGTCACGAACTATGACGCCACGACAGAACGGTCGCCGGCTCTCGTTGTCGGTTGCAGTGGTTCCGTAGTTGCCGATGTGCGGATACGTGAAGGTGATGATCTGCCCCGCGTAGGACGGGTCTGTTATGACCTCCTGGTAGCCCGACAGCACCGTGTTGAACACGACCTCGCCGGCCGCGACGCCGCGCGTCGGTTCGGCGCCGATCGCCTCGCCCTCGAACACTGCACCGTCTGCGAGCACCAGTGCTGCCTCGCGGATCATAAACGCACCGTCACCTTCTGGCCGGACTCGCCGGCGCGTTCTACGCGGCTCATCGTTGTGCCTCGGCGTCGACCACGACCGGCTCACCCCGCAGCAGCGTGTGGCGGACCTTGCCACGAAGCGTGCGGCCTTCGAAAGGTGTGTTGCGCGAGCGACTCGCCATGTCGTCACCGCGCACGACCCAGGTGACCTCGGGATCGATGACCACCAGGTTCGCGACCCGGCCGGCCGCGACCGGACCGCCGTGTGCCCGGCCGATGTTCGCGATCGTCGCCGGCTGCCACGACATCAGCGCGAGTACCTTCGACAGAGGCAGATCGAGCTCGGTGAGGGCGAGGGCGAGTGCCGTCTCGAGTCCGAGCATGCCCGGGGGCGCCTCGTCGAACGGCAGCTCCTTTTGGTGCGGGGCGTGTGGCGCGTGATCGGTGGCGATCGCGTCGATCGTGCCGTCGGCGAGACCCGCGCGGATCGCCGCCACATCCGCGTCGGTACGCAATGGCGGGTGCACCTTGAAGACGCTGTCGTAGCTCGCACAGCACTGGTCGGTGAGGCAGAAGTGGTGGGGAGTTGCTTCGGCCGTGACCGGTAGTCCGCGGGCCTTCGCGGCACGTACCAGCGCGACGGAATCCGCACACGACAGGTGTTGGAAATGGACTCGTGCGCCGGTCAGGCGAGCGAGCGCGATGTCGCGCATCACCATGATCACTTCGGCCTCGGCCGGCTGGCCGGGGATGCCGAGCCGCGACGACCACTCGCCTTCGTGCATGAACCCGCCGTCGGCGAGCGCCTTCACCTCGCAGTGCTGTGCGAGGGTGACCGATGCGCCGTTCGCGAAAGGACCGAGGCCGACCGAATACTCGAGCGCGCGGCGCATGAGGCGGTCGTCCTGCACGCCGTCGCCGTCGTCGGTGAACATTCGCACGCCGAGCTGCACGAGCTCAGCCATTGGTGTGAGCGCTTCGCCCTTGCGTCCGACGCTGATGGCCGCGCTGGCGAACACGTCGCACGACACGCCACGGGCGAGTGCCTGTACGTCGCGAATCACGGACGCGCAGTCCATGGTGGGGTCGGTGTTCGGCATGGCCACGATTGCGGTAAACCCTCCGAGCGCCGCGCCGCGGGCGCCCGTCTCGATTGTTTCGGCCTCTTCGCGTCCGGGTTGGCGGAGGTGCACGTGGAGGTCGACGAAGCCGGGTGCCACCACGCATCCCCCGGCGTCGAGCGTGCGATCTCCGGTGAGGTCCGGTCCTACGGCCACGATCACGCCGCGTTCGTCGACGAGCACGTCGGCGACTCGTTCGCCGTTTGCATCGATCACACGACCGCCGCGAATGGCCAACGTGCCCGCTGGGGTGTTGTTGGTGAGCGATTCGCTCACGAGTGTCCTCCGATCACATCGACTCCGCTTCCGAGGAGCAGGAACAACACGGCCATGCGCACCGCTACACCATTCGCGACCTGTTCTGTGATCACCGAGTTCTGCCGCGCCGCGACATCCGCGGTGATCTCCACCCCGCGGTTCATCGGCCCGGGATGCATGATGATCGCCCCTTCGGGGAGACGATCGGCTCGCGCCCGGTCGAGGCCGTAGTACGTGTGGTACTCGCGCAGGCTCGGCACCAATGCCTCGGTCATGCGCTCGCGCTGCATGCGCAGGAGGTAGCAGACATCGACGGTGGGTAACACCGCATCGAGGTCGTGACTCACCTTCACCGGCCAGCCCTCGAGCGACGGCGGAAGGAGGGTCTGGGGCGCCACGAGGGTGACCTCTGCGCCGAGCGCAGTGAACGCTCGCACGTCGCTCCGCGCGACGCGGCTGTGCTTGATGTCGCCGACGATGGCGATGTGCTTCCCGTCGAGGGAACCGAGATGGTGGCGGATGGTGTAGCAATCGAGCAGCGCTTGTGTCGGGTGCTCGTGCCAACCGTCGCCCGCGTTGATCACCGAGGCGTCGATCCATTTGGCGATCTGCCACGGGACACCGGCGCTCTTGTGGCGCACCACGATGGCGTCGACGCCCATCGCCGCGATGGTCTCCACGGTGTCGCGCAGCGACTCGCCCTTGTTCACCGACGACGAGCTGACGCTGAAGTTCATCGTGTCGGCCGACAAGCGCTTGGCCGCGGTCTCGAAGGACAGACGAGTGCGTGTGGAGTCCTCGTAGAACAACCACGCGACCGTGTAGCCGCGCAGCGCCGGCACCCGGGGAATCTCGCGCGCGCTGACCTCGACGAAGCGGTCGGTGACGCGGAGCACCTCGTCGATACCGGACGCACCGCCGAGATCGTCGATGGACAAGAGGTGCTTCATTGTGCGCGAACGTCCTTTCGCACCTCGCCGATGTCGACGCCGTCGGCATGGACGTCGACCATCTCGGCGCGGCGCGTCGGCAGGTTCTTCCCCACATAGTCGGGGCGGATCGGAAGCTCGCGATGTCCGCGGTCGACCATCACCGCGAGTTGCACCGAACGCGGCCGTCCGTAGGCGTGCAGCGCGTCGAGCGCGGCGCGAACGGTTCGACCGGTGAAGAGCACGTCGTCGACGAGCACCACGATCTTTCCGTTCACATCGAAGGTGATGTCGGTGATCGCCTCGGGCAGTACGGGCCGCAACCCGATGTCGTCACGGTAGAGCGCCACGTCGAGTGCGCCGGTGGGGACCTGCACCCCCTCGATCTCGGCGAGCGACGCGGCGATGCGCCCGGTCAGCGGCACCCCACCGGTCTGGAGGCCCACCAGCACCAGGTCGTCGAGGCCGTGGTTCCGCTCGACGATCTCATGCGCGATACGTGTGATCGCACGCCGCACGTCGGATGCGTTCATCACTTCGGTCCGGGGAACGAAAACGCCCCCGAACGGGGGCGTCAAGCGTCGTTCTCGTTCTGCCACGAGGCACCATCCTGTCCGTTCGGGCCTCACAGGACCCGCTTCACGGTCAGGAAGGGACTCTAGCGTGTGCCGGCCGGCGCGCCGTCTCGAATGCGCCGGCCTTTTTGCCCGCAGCCGCTCGCCGTCTTTGGCAAGCTCCGGTCGCGGCGCGCGGCCATCGCCCGAGCCGTGGCGAGTACGCCGAAGGGAGACGGGGTCGTGCAACTCGACGGACAAGGGCTCGTGCTGCGCGATCCACCGCAGCCGATACCGAACGGGCCCCGTGACGTGGCGAGCGTGCTCGACGCCCCGTGTCGCACGCGTCCGCATCACGAAGCGCTCGTGGGTCGTCATCAGCGCTTCACGTTCGCGGAGCTCGACGCAGCCGCCGACGAAGCCGCTACCACGTTGGGCGCACTGGGGGTGTCAGCCGGCGATCGGGTGGGCGCGTCGCTGCCCAATCAACCCGAAC
>JANMVY010000812.1:0-1596 GCA_031393535.1 Actinomycetes bacterium
GTGCAGGCTGTCCCGTTCGGCCTCGCGGTGGGTGCCGCGGTGCCGCGTGAGCTCGAAGGGACGTTGGTACTCATCGGCGTGGTGGGCACGCAGCTCGCGACCAAACCCGGTGCGGTGGTGTCGAAGGTGCTTCCCTTCTACGGGCCGCGCCAACTCATCGTGGCGGGCGCTCATGAGCACGGCGCGATCGCACGACCCTTCGCGCTGACCGTGGTGTACGCACTGGTGTTGCTCGTCGTTGCGCGAGTGTTCGTCGCGCGGCGCGTGCGCATCGAACGTCACACGGCGCTGCACCCGTCGTGAAGCTCGACGATGCGATCCGCGCGCGCCGCAACGCCGGCGTCGTGGGTCACCATCACAACGGTGGTGCCGTGGTCGTGACGTTGGCGTTCGAGGAGGCCGAGCACCACATCGGCGCTCGACGCGTCGAGGCTTCCCGTCGGCTCGTCGGCGAGCAGGATGCGGGGGCTGTTGGCGATGGCGCGCGCGATGGCGACCCGCTGACGTTCCCCACCTGAAAGCCGTGGCGGGTCACGCTCGCCCAGCGCGGCGAGCCCGAGTGACTCGAGGAGCGCCTCGGCTCGTTCGCGGCGTTCGCGGCGCGAGCGGTGCGTGCCGAACATCGCCATCTCGATGTTCTCCCTTGCGTTCAACCGCGCGATGAGGTTGTGCAGCTGGAACACGAGGCCGACGTCGAGTCGGCGGTAGCGGTTGCGATCGCGCCGATGCGCAAGATCTTTGCCATCGACCAGGATCGTGCCGCTGCTGGGACGTTCCAGCGCGGCCACGAGGTGGAGCAGCGTCGATTTCCCGCAGCCAGACGGGCCGACGAGCGCGACGAACTCGGCGGGCTCGACGCGAAGGTTCGCGTCGCGCACCGCCGCGACCCTGCCACGGTCGTAGAACTTGCTGACGTCGACGATTTCGATGATCGCATCACTCATGGCGCAACGCCTCGAGCGGTGCGGTGAACGCGGCGCGACCGGCGGGGTACAGCGAGCCGAGGATGCCGATGCCGGCTGCGGTGTACAACGCCCGCAGGAAGATGGACGCGGTGTAGGTCGGGTGCAGGATGCCTTGCAAGCTCGAACTTCGCTGCAGCACCTGCGTCGCGCCGAACGAGATCCCCACCCCCAGCGCCGCACCGAGCACGCTGATGACGAACGCCTCGCCGATCACGAGCGCCATCACCCGCACCCGCGACCATCCGATCGCGCGCAGCACTCCGAACTCGCGGATGCGTTCGAGGAACGACAGCATCATGGAGTTGGCGACGATGAGCACCCCGAAGGAGAGCACGATGAGCGTGGCCCCCTTGTCGGCTGCGGAGATCAGCTGCAGGTTCCGATCGGCCCGCCCGAACTCGCTGGCCGTGCGCACCGTCACGAGTTCGGGGTTGTCGTGCTCGAGCCCGGTGCGGAGGACGTCGATGTCGGTGCCGGGCACGACACGAACAAACGCGATGGTGACGTCACCAGGCTTGCGTTCGTTCGCCTGCAATGTCTTCAGGGGCAGCATCGACGCCGAATCCCCGAACTCCTGACCGGTCGCGAAGGTGCCGACCACGGTGTAGGTGCGGTCGTCGAGGACGAACGT
>JANMVY010000844.1:0-4648 GCA_031393535.1 Actinomycetes bacterium
GAAACCGCCGACGATGAACATGTCCTTCACGCGGTCGGTGATGCGGATGTAGCCGCGCTCGTCCATGTCGCCGATGTCGCCGGTGTGCAGCCAACCGTCGGCGTCGATGGCGGCGGCGGTCTGCTCGGGGTCGTCGAGGTAACCTTTCATGACCACGTAGCCGCGTACGGCGATCTCGCCGGGCCGACCCGGTGGCAGCTCGTTGCCTTCGGTGTCGACGATCTTGACCTCGACATCGGGTACGGCACGCCCTGACGTGTTCGCAATGGTCTCGGGGTCGTCGTCGTGGCGGCACATCGTCGCGGTGCCGCTCGTCTCGGTGAGGCCGTAACCGGTGACGACGACCTCGAAACCGAGCACATCGCGCATCTTGTGCACCAGCTCGACGGGCACCACTGCAGCCCCGGTGACCGCGAGCCGCAGGCTCGAAAGGTCGAACGACGCGAGGTCGGGGTGATTGAGGATGGTCTGGTAGATCGCCGGTGCGCCCGCCAGCATCGACACCCGCTCGGCCTGCACATGTTCCATCATGAGTGGCACGTCGAACACCGCCTGCGGGATCGCGCACGCGCCCTTGATGAGCGACACCAGGATGCCGCAATGCAGCCCGAAGGAATGGAAGAAGGGGTTGACGACCAGGTTCCGGTCGCCGGCACGGATGCCGATGAGGGTTGCCCACACGTCGTAGACGCGGCACACGGCGTCGTGGACGAGCATCGCTCCCTTCGGCGTGCCGGTCGTGCCCGACGTGAAAAGGATGTGGCACACGTCGTCGGGCCGCACGAGCGCGCTGCGCACCGTGAGCGCGTCGTCGGTGACGGTGTCGCCGCGCACGAGGAAGTCGGCGAACGAGGTGCACCCTTCGGGCACCGGGCCGCGGAGCACCACGATCTCGCGGAGATCGGGCAGGTCCTCGTGCGCGGCGCGCAGCATCTGGACATAGTCGGAGTCGAGGAAGTCGGTCACCGTGAACAGCACGCGGGCACGGGCACGGCGCAGCACGAACGCGGCTTCGCGGCCTTTGAAGCGGGTGTTGATCGGCACGAGCACCGAGCCCGCCAGATACCCGCCGAGCGCGGCAACCGCCCATTCGCAGATGTTCGGCGCCCAGATTGCGAACACGTCGCCTTTGTCCATTCCATCGGCCATAAAGGCGCGACCCGCCGCGCGTGCCCGTTGGCCGTACTCGCGGTAGGTCCACCGTTCAGCGCCGTCGACCATGGCGTCGAGGTCGGCGAAACGCGCGCATCGATCGGTGATCAGTTCGGGGATGGTGTGCAGGAGCGGGGGGTCGGTGCTCAACGGATTCTCCTGAGGCGGCGCGGGCGCGCGGATTGTAGAGGGCCCAGTGTTCGTCGGCCGCCCCGCAGTGCGTCACCGCCGTCTACGTCACACGGCGACCGTGAGCTGATCGAGATCGATGTATCCGAAGCCGCTGTCGCCAATGAACTCGAGCGTCACTGTCGCGCTGGTCGGAAGATTGACTGTCACACTCGCTTCGACCCATGCCGCGGTCGCCCATGAGTTGCCGGTGTTGGCGAATGTCAACAGGAACACCGATTGTCCGTTGATCGACACGAGACGTTGCGCTCCGCTGTCGGCGCTCCGGTAGCGGAACCGCAGGGTGCGTGTGCCGCCGCCGGTCACGCTGAAGGCGACAATATTGCCGACGTACCCGAAGTTCCCGAGGTAGCCCGCGCCGACGTAGCCAGGGTTGTCAGTCACCGCACCGATGAAGATTCCGTTCACCGCGGCATTCTCGGCTTGGTAGACGGTTCCATTGGCGAGCGACCCACCGGCGGTCGCGGTCAGGGCCGTCGGGCCGGTGTAGCGCACTTCCATGATCTCGTCGAGATCGAGGAAGCCGCCACCACCGTTCAGGCTCACGTTGTTGGTGCCCGCGTTCAGCGCCATGTTGACAATCACTTCACTCCAGATGCCCGCTGCCCAGTTGCCGCCGGTGTCGTTGTAATGGGTGTTGTGAAAGATGATGGTGGAAGAACCGCTCGGAGTGTTGAGCTGGCGTGACGCGGTTCCGAGCGCGTTCTGGTACCGGAAACGGATGTTGTAGCGCCCGGCGACGCCGGTGTTCACCAGAAACGTGACGGTCTCGTTCGTCCAGTTGCCGATGTAACCCGACCCGTGGAAGTTCGCTGCGCTGCACAACTTTCCCGCGGCCCCACCGCCTACCTGAGCGCCCTCTGCCGGATACAGCCCGCTGCCGCCGAAGTCGGTCGAACACGGCACTGTCGGCGGGTTCACCACCGTGGTGCTGGTGGGCGTGAGCGGCGTGACCGGTGCGACGGGTGCGACGGGCGCGACTGGCGCGGCGGGCGCGCCAGTCGGATCGGACGTTGTGGGTGACGTTGTAAAGGCGGTGGTGGTGATCGTGGTACCGCCGACGCTGACGGGGCGCGGTGCGCCGGCCGCGATGGCCGACGTGGCGCCCTTCTTTCGCACGGTGACCAGGAGAGTGGTTCGTATGTCGCCGGCTTGGGCCGTGATCGATGCCACTCCTGAGCGACCGGCGACGACAGTGATGCTCTGTGGTGAAGCCCCCGTCACGACGGAAGCCACGTTCGGGTCGCTCGACGAGTAGGCGACGGCGCGCAGGATCTCGTCGATCGCGTCCTTGCCATTGCTCATGCGCCCGGTCACGTTCACTTGCGACTGCACCGTTTCGTCGACATCGAGCGATGAGGGCGCGAGTGCGATCTGGGTGAGCGTGCTAACCGGCAGGTTGCCTGTCGACGCTGCACGTGCGGCGACTTGGGCGTCTCGCTCTGCGGCCCAGCGCACGATCTGCGCGTTGGAGGTTTCGTCAGTGATCTTCACGACGATCGTGTATGCGAGCGTCCTCTTCGTGTTGGGCGCGAGGTCTTTGATCGAATACGCAACGACGGGATCGCGATCGATGATGCGATCGGGAGCCGGCGAGAAGACGATGTCATCGACGCTCCTTGCCACGGACTTCGGGATCACCTCCTCGACATCGATGCCAGCGGTCGTCGCCGATGTGTTCGCCACAACGATCGTTCCCGCGAGTTTCGCTGGCCCCTCGCCGCTCAGGGACCATGTGCGCGTCACGACGAGGCCGTTGTCGAACGCGGCGGGCGCGAACGCGTAGCTTGCGTCTCCAACGGCGGCCGAAGCATTCGAGTTGTCGCCAGCAGATATCAAGGTCACGAGTCCGGCTACGAGCGCGAGCACTACGACCACCGCAGCAGGAATCAGCAGGGCTGGCTTCGCGTGCCACCCCCGATGATCAACGTGTTCGGGAGGTGGCGCGTCGAGGGGCGGCGTGATGGACTGCTCGTGTTGTCCGAGCTCGTGTGACACAGGTTCCCGACCGTGATCGCTGAGGATTGTCGTCCTGGCCGAACTTGAGGCACCCTCGCTGGTCGTCCCGGCGGACGGGAAACGAGGACTCGGCGGAGCCATCAGCGGAAGCTGCTCCATTGATCGATACTTCTCGGCGAGAGCCCGCGCTCGCGCCGCCGCCATGGTGGCGTTTGGCCGCTGGTTGGGATCTTTGTGCATGAGGTCGGCGACGTAACGCCACGCGTCATCGGGCAACCCGGTGATTGCTTGTGGTTGCTCCTCCGCGTGCCTGCGCAAGACGAGGAATGTTCCCCCCGTGAAGGGAGCAGTGCCCGAGAGCAGTTCGTACAACATGCAACCAACTGCGTAGCAATCAGCTCGCGGGGTCGTAGCGCGGCCATCGGCCTGTTCGGGGGCCATGTAATAAGGCGTGCCGATGACCGAGGTGTGGGTAGTGGAACCAGCGTTCTGGCCGGCGATGCGAGCGATTCCGAAATCGGACAGGCGAGCCACGACCGTGGGACCGGTGGGCATGAGGATGTTCTCGGGTTTGACGTCGCGATGAACAACGCCTGCCGCGTGCACGACCGCCAGGGCATCGAGCACCTGCGCCACGACGTCGAAGGCGGTGGCGGCGCGGAGATTGCCACCACCGGCGACCAACGTGCGGCGGAGATCGCCTCCGTCGACGAGGTCCATGACGATGGCGAGGTCGTCGCCTTCCGCGACGAGATCGTGCACGCGCACGAGGTTCGGGTGATCGAGTGACACGAGGATGTCGCGCTCCTGAATGAATCGCGCGACGAGCTTGCGATCGGTTGCGAACTCAGATCGCAGGAACTTGACCGCTACCGGTGTGCCGTCGGCGGTACGGTGCGCCCGATAGACCTGGCCCATCGCCCCGCGACCGATCAGGTCGTCGATCGCATAGCGCGAACCCAACCGTCGAAGCTCTGTCATTGGCCTTCCCGCCGTCCACGAGATGGGCGTGCGCCCACCGCCCCACCGCCGGCCCCCTGGTGACGGTACTGGTCACCGCAGTGCGCAGCGAAGTCCGCGGCACGGTCCCGCGAATCATGCGCAACGCATAGGCTGATGCGATGGCGACCGTCGAGATCCTGCTGCCGACGCCCCCGAAGGCGGTCGACGAGCATTCGACCGTCTACGGGCTCGGCCACGGCGTTGCCGGTACCACGGTCGGGTTGCGGCTCGATCGCTCGTGGCGTTCGTACTACACGGTGGTCGATGTCTGGACCGAGTTGTTCGCTCGCGACGGCGCGTCGGTGCGCGTGCTGTGGACCGGCGACCGCGCCGGCCCCGAGGCCGA
>JANMVY010000852.1:0-6150 GCA_031393535.1 Actinomycetes bacterium
GTGGGGGCGGCGGCGGTGGCGGGAACGACGCGTTCACTTGGTCACCGTGAGCGTGCGGTACCGCCACCAGACGATGCCGGAGAAGAGCAGGGTCCAGCCCACGTTCGCGGCGACGAGAAGCAGCGTGGACACGTCGTCGAAACGTCCGCCGTCGTGCCAGCGGTCGCCATAGATGCGGAACACGAGCTGGAATGGCAGACCGAACAGGTGCAGGGCGCGAAGGTTGCCGGAGTAACCCGAGTCGATCAACGAGTCGACGGACGCGGAGCTTGCGACGAGCGCGATGACGATCGCGGCCGACGCGACCGCTCGACGTGACGTCAGACTCGATATCGCAAGCGACAACGAGGTGTGCAGCGCAGAGATCGCGAGGCCCGACAGCATCACCCGACCGAACGTGAGGAACCAGCCATCGACACCGTGGGGCCCGCGGCCGAGGATGGTCTTGCCTATGAGCACCAAGAGCACTGGGCCGGTGGTGACGATGGACAAGATGGCCAGCACGGCGAGCGTCTTCGAGAGCAGGTACGTGTTGCGGTTGAGCGGCGACGCGAGATAGAGCCCGAGCATGCCGCTCCGTCGATCGGTACACAAGATCTCGGGTGCGACGAACGCCGTGAACACGAGGATCGCCGCGGTGATGAACCCGTAGTACTCGGGGTACGTCGGACCGAAGTCGTTCGCCAGCCGGAAGCGTTCGGACAACGCGGCCAGGCCGACGAAAACGATTGCGGGAATGTACGCGAGCGCGATCGACAGTACGGGCAGCAGCTTCTGCCACACGGTGCGCTTGATGCCGAGTGAGCGTTGGATGCTGTGCTTGGCCGTGGTGCGGATGGCCGCGCCCACGCCACCACGATCGCCTTCGTACGCGCGGTAGCCGCGCTCGAGGATGCGTGCCGATTCAGCCATGACGCACCATTTCCCCGGTGTCGGCCGCACCCGATGAGCTCGCGGCTGCGCCGGAGATCGAGTCGGTGAGTGCGACGCCGAGGAAGACCTCTTCGAGTGTCAGCCGTCGGGGGTGCAGACGCCGAAGGCCCGTGCCGGTGAGCGCGACAGCGTCGCGGACCAGATCGAGAGCGGTCTCCTCGGTGCTCGTGATGGTGACCCGGTTGTTGTCGACGTGAACATCGAGCCCACGCTCTCGCAGCAATGCGGCCACCTCCGCGCCACGCTCGTCGACCTCGACGACGACACCCTGCCCCCCACCACGAAGCTCGTCGATTGTGCCGTTGGCGACCACCCGACCGCCGCCGAGTATGACCACGGCGTCGCAGACGCGCTCGACCTCCTCGAGCAGGTGTGAGGACAGCAAGATGTTGATGCCGAACTCGGTGCCGCAGCGCCGGATGAGATCGAGCATCTGGTCGCGTTGCACCGGGTCGAGCCCATCGGTCGGTTCGTCGAGAAGCACGAGCGCGGGGTCATGCGCGATCGCCTGAGCGAGCTTGACGCGCTGGCGTTGGCCGGTCGACATGGTGCCGATGGGCCGGAAGCGTTCCTCGCCGAGCCCGACGGCCCACAGCGCGTCGCTCGCCCGGTTGGTGGCATCGCGGGTCGGTAGGCCGTGGAGCTCGGCGATGTGGCGAACGAGGTCGTGGGCCCGCACATCGGGGGGCAACGTGTGATGCTCAGGTGAGTAGCCGATCGCGCCCCGAATCTCGGGCCCCGCGCGGGACGGATCGAGCCCGAGGACCATGAGCGAACCCGAGTCGGGCGGGTGCAACCCGAGGATCATGCCGATCAACGTCGTCTTGCCCGAGCCGTTTGCGCCGAGCAACGCCGTGATGCCAGGTTCGACCCGAAAGGTGAGGCCTTCGTGCACTGCGGTGCTTCCCCAGCTCTTGCGTACCTCGTCGCCGGCGATGACCGTGCTCGTGGGGTTGGTCGCGGTCATCGCCTCACGGTACAAGCGTGGGGTGGTGAAGTTGGGGAAGCGACTTCACTCGGCGGTGATGATCGCCTCGACCGCCCGTTCGTAGAGCGCGTCGCCGAGCAATACCCGTAGTTCGCCGTGCAGCGACTCGATCACCGGCTGGTTGCCGCGGTACGCCTCGGGGGCGTCGGTGCACCACCACGCCATCGTGGCCCCGTCGGGGCCCCAGTCGGCGCGACGCCACGCGCGCACGGTCAGCTCGGTGCCTTCGGGGGTGATCCGCTCGTCGACGCGGATGGGCATGCGGGTACAGGTCTGCGGTTTCCATTCGATCGGATCGTCCTCCGCGTCGAGCGCCGAGAGGTGCAGCGCGCATCCGACCCCGCCGGCGAAACCCGGTTGATTGAAGAACACGCATGCACCGTCGACGACGGGGGTGAACCACTGATCGCCGCGGCGTTCGACGAGTGGCCGCGTGCCGGCGTGTGCGAAGCGACTGGGATCGAGCGCCGCGCCGAGCGCCGCGATCGTCATCGCTTCCTCCTCGTCGATCAGCTCGACGCCGACCGAGCAACAGCCGTCGTGCAGCTCGGGCCGTGCGGTGTCATGGATGCCCTGACATCCTGCGCCCCAGATGCAGCTCCACCGCGAGCGCAAGAAGGTGGCATCGAGACGCCATCGCGTGTGGCCGTCGTCGTCGACAAACTCCACGAAGCTCTCGATTGGGTCCTCGCTGTTTTGTTCCACGGCCTTCAGGCTCGCGCACTCGCCACTGCGTCGCTCGGTCGGCGGGCCTCGGCCGCGCCGAGCACTGCCACCACCCCGTTGGACGATCGTACGACCCTTCCCGCGGCGAGCGCGTCCAATAGCCTGGGGGGATGGGTGAGCAAAACGTCAAGATCCGGTCGACCGACGTCACCGAGGGATTTCGCAAAGCGCCGGCCCGCGCCATGTTGCGCGCGGTCGGTATGACCGACGACGACTGGGACAAGCCGCAGATCGGTGTGGCCTCGTCGTGGAACGAGGTCACCCCCTGCAACCTGCCGCTCGACCGGCTCGCGAAGCGGTCGAAGGAAGGTGTGCGCGCGGGCGGCGGTTTCCCGCTTGAGTTCATCACCATCGCGGTGAGCGATGGCATCTCGATGGGTCACGAAGGCATGCGAGGGTCGCTTGTCTCACGTGAGATCATCGCTGACTCAGTCGAGTGCGTCATGCACTCCGAGCGATTCGATGGCATGGTCACGTTCGCCGGTTGTGACAAGTCGCTCCCCGGCATGCTCATGGCGGCCGCCCGACTGAACCTGCCGTCGGTGTTCGTCTACGGCGGTTCGATCCTGCCGGGCAATCACAACGGCACCGTGCTCGACATCGTCTCGGTGTTCGAGGCCGTCGGCGCCTGTGCCGCCGGCGCGATCACCGAGGACGAGCTGTACGACATCGAACGCAAGGCCTGCCCGGGCGAGGGTTCGTGCGCGGGGATGTTCACCGCGAACACCATGGCCGCGGTGGGCGAGGCGCTCGGCATGTCGTTGCCCGGTAGCGCATCGCCGGCGGCACCCGATCGTCGACGTGACGATTTCGCGTACGAGTCCGGCAAGGCGGTCGTCGAGTTGCTGCGCCGCGGCATCCGCCCGCGCGACATCATGACGAAGAAGGCGTTCGAGAATGCGATCGCCGTCGTCAACGCGCTCGGTGGATCCACCAACGCGGTGCTGCATCTGCTGGCCATCGCATACGAGGCCGAGGTCGATCTCACGCTCGACGATTTCAACCGTGTCGCCGATCGCGTTCCTCACATCGCCGATCTCAAGCCGGGTGGCAAGTTCCACATGATCGATCTCGACCGCATCGGCGGCGTGCCCGTGGTGATGAAGCACCTGCTCGATGCGGGCCTGCTGCACGGCGATGTCATGACGGTAACCGGCAAGACCATGGCCGAGAACCTCGCCGAGATCGACCCACCCGCGCCCGACGGCATCGTGGTGCACTCGCTCGACGACGCGATCGATGTCGAAGGTGGCATCAACGTGCTCACCGGATCATTGGCGCCACTCGGGTCAGTCGTGAAGGTCGCGGGCCTGAGCCACGAGCAGCGGGTCTTCGAAGGTGCAGCGCGGGTGTTCGACGGTGAGGATGGCGCAATGGACGCGATCCTCGCGGGCGCCATCCAGCCGGGCACCGTGATCGTGATCCGCTATGAAGGACCCAAGGGCGGTCCTGGGATGCGCGAGATGCTCGCCGTGACCGGCGCGCTGAAGGGCGCGGGGCGGGGCGCCGATTGCGCCCTCATCACCGATGGCCGCTTCAGCGGCGGCACCTGGGGTTTCTGCATCGGCCACGTTGCTCCCGAGGCCGTCGACGGTGGTCCTATAGCGTTCGTACGCGACGGCGACCGCATTCGCGTCGATGTGCCGAACAAACGCCTCGACGTGCTCGTCGACGACGCCGAGTTGGTCGCTCGCCGCGTCGGCTGGACGGTGCCCCCTACGCGATACCCGAAGGGGTTCCTCGCCAAGTACGCCAAGCTCGCGCAGGGTGCCGAGAAGGGTGCGATCACGCAGTAGCGCCCGGCATCGTGGCGCCCCGCGTGGTCCAGAGCGAGTTCCTGCTCGCGCACACCACGATCCCCTACACGGGTGGCCGCCCGGAGTCGATCAGCCAACGCTCGTAGCGCGGCGGGTCGGTCCACGCGCCGGTGCGGTCATCGAAGGCCGCGGCCTCCGCGCACATCCACGCGCGCACACCGAGTCGGGCGGCGGTCGACGACACCCGCTCGTGCGTGTCGTCCAGGTCGAGCGCATGCTGCGCGGGGACGACGAACGGCGCGCGCCGAGCGATCGCGAGCTCGGGCAGATCGGCCACTGCCGCATCGCGCACCGCTGGATCGTGGTCGTAGTACTGCGCATCGTTGACCTGGTCCCACTTGTCGGCGCCCATGATGAGCACGTCGTACCCGCGAGCGATGTCGACCACCAGCCGGTGCTCGGTGACCGCGATGTCGAGCCAGCCGCCACTCGCGCGTGCAACGGCTCGAAGTACCGACAGCCGATTTTCGAACGTCGGACCCGCGACCGCCTCCTTGTTGATGGGGCGAGTCGACAGCACGAGCACGACGCGATCGAGATGACGTTGCTCCATCGTCGCGCGGGCGATCGTGAGGTGCGCGATGGTCGGAGGATTGAAGGTGCCCGGGTACACGCCGACGCGCATCGCACTAGTCTGCCGCGCCATCGGGGGGCGGTCATGAGCGCGCAACACGAATCCATACGCCGACTCATCGCGGTCTACGCACAGCTGCTCGATGACAAGCGGCTCGCGGCGTGAGTGCGCGTCCATCGGTCGACGAGACCCGTCCGCAGAACGGCAAGACTCACGCCATGAGCGACCCCGAGAATCCTGATCACGACACCGCATTGCAGTTCAGCTCGCGTGGCAACACCCGATGGATCGTGCTGCGAGGCAGCCGCGGTCAACAGTTCGACCGGTTCCTCGTGCGCCGTCTCGGCTTCTCGGTCATCACATGGCAGTACGCGAAGGCGGGCGGCAATCGGTATCTGTCGACGCTGCTGCTGACGACCATCGGCAAGCGGACGGGCGCCCGACGTACCAAGGCGCTGCCGTACTACGTCGACGGCGAGCGCTATCTGGTGCTCGGGTCGAACGGAGGCGGCCCGAAAGATCCGGATTGGGTCTGGAACATCCGCGCCAACGACGCAGCGTGGATCCGTGTTCGTCGTCGCGAGATCGCGGTGCGCGGTCACGTCGCGCACGGCGATGAGCGCGAGCGCCTGTTCGCGCAGATCACGGCGCAGCGCGACTCGCTTACCCGCTATCAGGAACGCGCGTCGAGCTTCGGACGCGACGTGCCGATCGTGGTGCTCACGCCACGCTGAGGTGGGCCGTCGCTCAGGCGACGGGCATCGGCGCGGGGTTCTTGCGTGCGCCGGCGGAGTAGCTGACCGGCATGCGCTTGATGCCGCCGATGAAGTTCGACCGCAGCATGGACGGCTCGGCGGAGAGCACCATGTCGGGGATGCGTTCGAGGATCTCGCGGAAGATGAGCTTGAGCTCCATGCGGGCGAGGTTCGCGCCGAGGCAGAAATGCGGGCCGCCCCCGCCGAACGCGATGTGTTCGTTCGGCCAGCGTTCGATGTCGAACCGGAACGGATTTTCGAACACCGCCTCGTCGCGGTTGGCCGACGTGTGCCAGATGACGACCTTGTCACCTTGCTTGATCGCCTGGCCGGCGATCTCGGTGTCGGTCATGGCCG
>JANMVY010000234.1:0-10485 GCA_031393535.1 Actinomycetes bacterium
CTATCGGAGTAGCCCTTGCGGAAGATCGAGCCGGGCCGGAAAATCGAGGTCCATGCCTGGGAGCCCTGAACCTGCTGGGTGATCTTGGCCAGCTTCTCACCAATAGGCGCTTTGGTCATCGCCACTGTCGTGTACTCCTGGTTCCTTGCGCTCAGCCGAGCCGCATGCCGTAGCCGTAGCCGTACGTGTTGGTGCGCTGATGGGGATCGCCGGTGGCCGGCGGCGCGCCGACTTTACCGAGGATGACGACGCCGGTGGGGCAGCGGTCGACGCACAACGCACACCGCGTGCAGACGTCGTCATCGATCAAGAAGACGACGTGGTCGTTTGGGTCAGACCCTGGGCGCTCGGTGCCGTTCGCCTCGGCGATGACGTCGGGCGACACCATGTGGATGCATTTCCACGGACAGATGTCGACGCAGCCTTCGCACATGATGCACTCGGACTGGTCTATGTGGATGAACTGCTTCGGTTTGACCGCCTTCGACAGCCATTCCGCGTCGACCTCCTGGAGGACGTAGCCGTCGCTCCACTCGGGCATCGGTGGGTTCGCGTCACCAACGCCCATCAGCGGTCTCCTTCACGCACGAGCGGGCGACCGAAGTCGGACTTCTCGACCTCGGACGGTGCCGATTTGCCGCGATTTTGCCACTTGACCCAGACGAGGCCCATGCCAACGAGCTCGACCATGTAAATCGCGCCGGCGATGAGATCGCGCAGCGTCTTCCAGGTGACGGTGATGGGGAGCGGCCACTTGATGCAGCCCTTGCTCGTGCCCCAGACCCACTCGCACGACGCGGTCTTGGTACGCGGCTGGAGGAAGATCTTGTCGGGTCGCCACCGCAGCTCGTTGTCGGCCCAGGTGAGCCACTGGTGCGGCACCACGCCGTACATCCAAAAGAGCAGGAAGAAGACGTACACCGCGCCAGCCATGGCCTCGCCCCAGGTCAACGGCGTGCCGACCGGTCGACGACCCATGTACCAAAAGATGCCGCCGACGAGTACGGCAGCCACGATCACCGACGACCAGAAAGCGACGTTGAGCACGCGGCGGGCACCTCCCTCGTGAATCCGATCACAATTGTACGGCCAAGCGGGGTGCACACTGGAGATCCTCGCGGCAGCGAGGCCTCCCGACCCGGAAGCGGCAGCGCCCGCAACAAGATCGTTTCGACACCACGGAAGCGCCGGAAAGCCCGGCACTGAGGCGTTGTCTAGCACGGGCCTTCGCGGGGTGGCACATCGAAAGGGAGCGTTCGATGTGGGCCACAGGACCGCCTCGTACAGCTCGTCCGATACCACTCCAGCTTGGCCGATAGTGGCAAGATCCGCGTAGGGTGAAGTGGTTCCGGCTGTCGGGCCGTGGGCTGCGACCAGCACCCGCGACGTCGGCGGATCGGACGCCGCCAGAAGTTCTGCGGAGGATCCGTTGACCGAGATTCCAGAGCACCTCCTCGAGCGCTCCCGGGCGCGCCGTGCCGCGCTCGGCCTCGGTGGTGACGACCCCGCACCAGCCAAGCCCGCAACCAACGTCGGGGCGGATGCTCCGCCGGCCGGCTCAGCGAAGGCTCCCGCCAAGGCCGCGGCCGCCGCCGCATTGGCCGCAGTGAAGAAGCCCGAGGTGGTCCACAGCCCCGAGGTCCGGGCCGCGAACGCCCGCAAGCGCATCCCGTGGTGGGCCGCCCCGGTACTGTTGTTCTTGCCCTTGTGGTCGTTCCTCTACGTCCAGACCCTCGAAAAGCCGAAGGCCAAGACCGGAGGCGCTCTCGCCGAAGGCGCGTTGGTCTACGCGAAGTGCGCGGGCTGCCACGGCGCGACGGGCGGCGGCAACGGCGCCATCCCAGGGCTCACCAACGGTGCACTGCTCATCACGTTCCCCGACTTTGCGAGCCACGTCGAATGGGTGATCCGCGGCTCGGACGGCTTCAAGTCGATCGGCAGCTACGGCGCGACGAGCAAACCCGTGAACGGCGGCATGCCGGCCTGGGCCGCACAGCTTTCGGCCAAAGAGTTGCTCTCGGTCATCTATTACGAGCGAGTTCGCTTTGGCGGCCAGCCCGAAAAAGACCTCGAGCAGCTGAAGAAGGTGGCCGAGAGCGCCACGCTCCCCGCCAAGTTCGACGGCGCGGCCTCGCTCGTGCAGATCCAGAAGATCATCAACGACATCGCGCCCGCGGCTGGCTGATGCACGACCTCCTCGTCATCGGCGGGGGGCCAGCCGGATCGAGTGCGGCGTACTGGGCCGCCGAGCACGGGCTCGATGTGGTGTTCGTCGAACGCGACGCGTTCCCGCGTGAAAAATCCTGCGGTGATGGCCTCACCCCACGGGCGGTGAAGCAGCTCCACGATATGGGTCTCGAGGCGAAGCTCCGGCAGTACCACCGCGTCGACGGGCTGCGGGCAATCGCGCATCACCGATCGCTCGAGCTGAGGTGGCCCGAGCACCCGGCGTTCCCCGACTACGGCTACGTCATCCGGCGGTCCGTACTCGACACCTTCGTCGCGGACAACGCAGTGGCCCACGGCGCGGTGCTGCGCGCCCACGCTGAAGCTCTTGCGCCCGTCATTCGCAACGGCATGCTCATCGGGGCCACCGTACGCGATCACAACACCGGCCTCACCGATGACATCGCGGCCCGCTATGTCGTTGTGGCCGACGGATCGAACTCGCGTTTCGGCCGCGCGCTCGGCACCTCACGCGATCGCACCTACCCCCAGGGAATAGCCATCCGTGGCTACTTCGCCAGCCCCAGACACGACAACCGGTGGATCGAAAGCACACTCGACGTGCGCGACCGCGACGGCAAGTCGCTCCCCGGCTACGGGTGGGTGTTCCCCGTCGGCGACGGCACGATCAACGTGGGCGTGGGCCTGCTCTCCACGTTTCGCGACTGGAAGAGCGTCAACACAGCACAACTCATGGGTGAGTTCGCCGCCACGATCCGCGTTCGCTGGGGCATCGATCCCGAAGCACCACTGGTGGCGCCCGCGGGCGGCGGCCTACCCATGGGCGGGTCCGTCGGGCCCAAGGTCGGGCCCAACTGGCTCGTCGTCGGCGACGCAGCCGGGTCTATCAACCCGTTCAACGGTGCGGGAACCGATTACGCATACGAGACCGGTCGCCTCGCCGCGACCCTCGTCGCCGAAGCGCTGGCGACGCGCAACGGCCTTGCCATCCAGCAGTACCCGAGCCTGCTCGACGAGGAATTCCACCTGTACTTCAAGGTAGCCCGCCTGTTCGCCAAGCTCATCGGAAATCCCACCCTCATGCGCGAGCTCACCCGCGTCGGCATGCACTCGCACTCGCTCATGGACTGGGCGTTGCGCATCATGGCGAACCTGTTGCGGCCCGACGAGGTCGGCCCGGCCGAGGCCGCGTACAACGCGATCGCCGCGTTGGCGCGTCTTATCCCCGATTCGATCGCCGCGACCAAAGGCTGACTGTCCCAACCCTCCCCTCAGCCCCCGCCCTTCCCAAACATTGGTCATCTGACCACCGCTGCGGTCGGCGAACGACCAAAGTTCGTGGGGAATCCCTCAACTCGGTCGATGGGGGGCCGATGTGTCCCCCGCGAGGTCCGTTCGCCTCATGCCCTCGGTGGCGCCAGGCGGCCACACTCGACCGGCATGGGCACTCGCCATCGCCTCGGACTGCTCGCCGCCGCGGTCGTCGTCGCGCTCTCCGTCTCGGGCCGACTCGAGGCCGCCGCCGTGCCGACGGTCATCGGCACCGCGCAGACGAGTGTGCGATCGAGTGGCCAGGCCGCCCGCTCGACCGAGGCGGTGCGCTACGACGACACCTCGCTCGTGCTCCTCGCCTCGTATGGCGTTGTCGACGGTGCGCTGTCGGGCGACCGCGCCACGGCCCGCGATACCGCTCTCTGGAACCTTGTCGGCTCGACGCTGCCCGACGGCGCGCTCGGCACGATCCGCCAGCTGAACATCGTCACCGACGGCCACGACGGCACGCTCGCCATGGTGCACCGCTCGATTGTCGACCCCGCGGCCTGGGTACTGTCGATCGACCCTGCGGAGTCGCGCAGTGTGCTCGTGAGCACCGTCGTCCACGAGTACGGCCACATGCTGACGTTGGGCCCTGCAGACCTCACGTCCCGCGCCGCGTCGAGCGGGCGCTGCGACGGCGTCCGCATCAAGATCGGATGCGCGAAGATCGGGTCGGCGCTCGCTGAGTGGCACAACGAATTTTGGGCCGGGGTCGACGAGCCCGCCGACTACGACTCGCGACGCTTCGTGAGCGACTACGCCGCGTCGAGCGTCCATGAAGATCTCGCGGAGTCGTTCATGGCCTGGACCCTCGACGAGGTCGTCCGGCCGACGTCATTCATCAACGAGCGCTTCACGTTCTTTGCGCACCGTCGCGAGTTCGCGGCCGCCCGCGACGCGATCCGCGCCAAGCTCGCCCGCTAGCGCGGCCGTCGCAGGGTTTCCAGAGGGGACCACCCCGGCGAGGCCCCAAACCCATCATCGGGCTTCGCCGCCTTCGGCCATGACGACGCGGGCCGCGGCCGCACACGCGTCAATGGTCGCCGCGATGTCGGCCGAGGTGTGCGCCAAGCTCGGGAACAACACCTCGTACGGGCCCGGGGCGAGTGCAACACCGCGCCGCAACAACTCGTGAAAGACCGTTGGGTACACACCGTTGCGCGCGAGCACGTCGGCCTCGTCGAAATTGTGCGGGACCGTCGAACCGAAGAACACGCCGACCAGCGGGCCGACGCGGGGCACCACCGCGTGGAGACCCTCGGACGTGAAGGCCTCGCGCATCCCGGTGGCGAGTGCAGCCGCAGTCGCATCGAGCCGTGCGTACGCGTCGGCGTCGAGCAGCGCCAGCGCTGCGAGACCGGCCGCGGTTGCGAGTGGGTTCCCCGACAACGTGCCGGCTTGGTAGACACCCCCGAGCGGGGCAAGACCCGCCATGAGCTCACGGCTTGCGCCGAACGCACCCACGTTCAGACCACCACCGATGACCTTGCCGAAGCACCACAGATCGGGTTGCACACCCGACCACTGCGTGGCCCCGCCCACCGCCAGCCGGAAGCCGGTGATCACCTCGTCGAACAGCAACAACGCTCCCACGCGATCACACGCGTCGCGCAACCCCTGCAAGAAACCAGGCGCGGGCGCGACGAGGCCCATGTTCGCGGCAACCGGTTCGACACACACCACGGCCACCGAGTCGTCGAGGTCGGGCACGACGTTGTACGGCGCCACGATCGTGTCGGCCACCGCACCAGCAGTGACCCCGTCGCATCCCGAAAGGCCCTGGTTCGCCACCCCGCTGCCGCCCGCCGCGAGCAGCGCATCGCTGTGGCCGTGATAACACCCCGCGAACTTCACGATGGTGCGACGACCGGTGGCCCCCCGCGCGAGACGCACCGCGGACATCGCGGCTTCGGTCCCCGACGACACCAGGCGCACCATCTCAAGGCCGGGCACGCTCGATGCAAGCACCTCGGCCAGCTCAACCTCGCGCGCAGTCGGCGCGCCGAAGGTGGTGCCGTCGAGCGCAGCGGCGCGGATCGCTTCGATCACGCTCGGTTCGGCGTGACCGAGGATTGATGCGCCATAGCTCTGGACATAGTCGATGTAGCGGGTACCTTCGACGTCCCACACGTACGCACCCGCACCACGCGCCACGAAGTACGGCTCGCCGCCCACCGAACGGAACGCGCGCACGGGTGAGTTGACCCCACCGGGGATGACCCGCTGCGCGCGGACGAACAGCTCGTGGTTCGTGGTCACAACAGCTCCGCGAGCTCGCGGGCGAAATAGGTCAGGACGAGGTCTGCCCCGGCTCGCTTGATTGCGGTGATCTGCTCGACGGCAACCGCGGTGCCGTCGATCCAGCCGCGCTCGGCGGCAGCTTTGACCATCGCGTACTCCCCCGACACGTGGTACGCCGCGATCGGCTGAGCGAACTCGGCGCGCGCCTTCGCGATGATGTCGAGGTAGCACAGCGCCGGCTTCACCATGACGATGTCGGCACCTTGGTCGATATCGAGGCGGATCTCTTCGATCGCTTCGCGCGCGTTGGCGTAGTCCTGCTGATATCCCTTGCGATCACCACCGTCGGCGATACGCACATCGACCGCATCGCGGAACGGACCGTAGAGCGCCGATGCGAACTTCGCGGAGTACGCCATGATCGACACGTTGTCGTGGGCTGATGCGTCGAGCGCGCCACGGATCACCCCGACCTGCCCGTCCATCATCCCTGAGGGCGCAACGATGTCGGCACCCGCGTCGGCTTGGGTTACCGCGATGCGGGCGTAAAGCTGCAGTGTGGCGTCGTTGTCGACGCTGCCGTGGCCATCGAGCACACCGCAGTGACCGTGATCTGTGTACTCGTCGACACAGAGGTCGGCGATGAGCGCCATGTCGTCGCCGATGTCGTCGCGCAAGTCGCGTAGCGCGAGTTGCACGATGCCATCGGGGTCCCATGCCCCCGAGCCGACGGCGTCTTTGCGCGCGGGCACGCCGAAGAGGATCACCGCAAGAACGCCGAGGTCGCGCAGTTGGCGGACCTCGTCGACGAGAGACGCCCGTGTGTGCTGCACCACCCCCGGTAACGAGTGGATGGGCCGAGGTCGGTCGATGCCTTCGCGCACGAACAAGGGTGCGATCAGGTCATCGGTGCGGAGATGTGTCTCTGCCACCATGCGGCGCAACACAGCCGTACGACGGAGACGGCGCGGCCGCCGTGCGGGAAAGGTCACGGCAGGAGTCTACGAAGTCTCGTCATGGTCACGGGGGCGGCCGTCAGCGAAGTAGGCCTCGAGCCCGTCGACGAGCCCGGCGATGGTGTGCGGTTCGGCGACCACCGACACCTCGAGGCCCATCGCGCGGGCGGTCGCGGCGGTGACCGGCCCGATGCATGCGACGACGGGTGCGACCCCACGGGTACCCACCGCGGCGACGAACCGTTCGACTGTCGACGACGATGTGAAGACGATCGCGTCGGCCGCGCGGGCGCGCCCGATCGCGTCGGCCCCGACGTCTGCTGCGACGCTGCGGTAGGCAGCGACGGCTAGGACGTCCCATCCCTTGGCACGTACGCCCCGCGCGACGACGTCGCGCGCGGCCTCTGCCTGGGCGAGAAGTACCCGCCCACCATGCGCAGGTGCCCGGGGGAACCCCTCGACGAGCCCTTCAGCGACGAACCGCTGGGGAACGAGCGTTGGGGTGAGCCCGAACGTCGCGAGACGAGCAGCGGTTCCGCTGCCGACGACCGCGATCGGGGTGGTGCACCCCAGGCCGGCAAGCGCGTGAACGAACGCGTCGACCCCGTTCGGCGACGTGAGCACGATCCAGTCGAACGTTCGCGCGCTCGCCGCGGCGGCGCGAAGAGCTAGTCCATCATCAGCAGGCGGCGCGATCACGAGCACGGCAACCTCGACGACAACGGCCCCGCGGTCGCCCAGTGCGGTCGCGAGCGACGCGCTCTGATCCTTCGCTCGGGTGATGACGACCGTACGACCCGACAGCGACACGATGGCAGCGTAGAAGGCTGTCGTCGTTCAGCGATCGTGCAGGAGCGCCGCGCCGCCTCGGGCCACGAGGGCCTGTGCAACGGCGCGACCAACTGCGGGGCCATCGGGACCGCGGTCGGCGTGCCACAAGATCGTGGTGGCGTCGAGTGCCGCGAGCATGCCGCGCACCTCGATGAGATCGTCGTTCAGCACCGCATGGGCACCGGCCGGAAGGTCGCAGTCGCCGCCCAACTCGAGGAGGAACGCCCGCTCGGCATCGACAGTCCGTCGCGACGGCGCGTGCTCGATCGCCGCGAGCGCACGGCGATGCGCGGGTGCGTCGCGGCGACATTCGACAGCGAGCGCTCCTTGGCCGACCTGGGGCAGCATCGTTGCCGGATCGAGCACGTCGACAACGTCCGGCTGCAGCTCGAGGCGATCGAGCGCGGCCTTCGCCATGACGATCGCGTCGAACTCGGGCAACCGGGTGAGCCGTTTCCCGATGTTGCCGCGCAGCCCCGAGAACCGCAGGTCGGGTCGGAGGTGCGCAAGTTGCACACGGCGGCGGATCGAACCGGTCGCGACATGCGCTCCCGGCCGGAGCCCGACGAGTCTGGCACCCACGAGTACGTCGCGAGCGTCGCCCCGTTCGGGCACTGCCCCGATGACGAGTTCTGGCGGGGTCAACGCCGGCAGGTCCTTCGCCGAGTGCACCGCGACGTCGGCGCGCCCGTCGAGCACGGCGGCTTGTACTTCCTTCACGAACACGCCTTTACCGCCCATGGCGTCGATCGGGATGTCGAGCCGCCGGTCGGCGACGGTGTCGACGACCACGATCTCGATGTCGACCGGACCGTGTGCGACGAGCAATCCAGCGACGTGATCAGCCTGCCACCGGGCCAGCGCGCTGGCGCGGGTGGCGATTCGGAGCAACACCTCAGAGTTCGAACAGATCGCGGAGCGACTCCGCGAGGCGCTCGCCGCGGGCGCTCCCCGACGCGTCCTTCAGCCGCACCGTGGGCGCGTGAAGGAGCTTGGCGACGATGCCCCGCGTGACGGCCTCGACCGCGGCGCGCTCGCCGGCCGTGAGATCCGAGAGCCGGACACGTTGGCGGTCGAGTTCAGCGACACGGATCGCATCGGCTCGGTCGTGGAGTGCACCGACGAGCGGCGCCAACTCACGGGCAGAGCTCTGCGCCACATATCGACCGACTTCGTCGTCGACGATGCCGACAACGGCGTCGACTTCGCGGCGGCGTTCCTGCATGCCCGCTTCGGCGAACGCCGTGAGGTCGTTCATGTCGAGCAACGTCACGCCGTCAAGCGCCGCGGCCGAAGGATCAACGTCGCGGGGCAGCGCAATGTCGACGATGAGCAGTGGACGCTCGCCGCGGGCGACCATGACCGCGGCGACGTCGGCCGACTCGACGATCATCGACGTGGCGCCAGTAGACGTGAGCAACACGTCGGCCACCAGCAGCTCGGCCGGCAGATCTGCAAGCCGCGCGGCGCGCCCCTGAACCCGGGCTGCGAGCTCGGCACCGTGTTCCCAGGTGCGGTTGACGACCACGATCTCGCGCACGCCCGCCGAGGCGAGTGACACGGCCATGCCGGCGCCCATCTCCCCTGCGCCCAGCACGAGCACGTTACGACCGTCGAGAGTGCCGAGCCGTTCCGCGGCCATGGCAACCGCCGCCTGCGACACCGAAGTGATGTGCCGACTGATGGTGGTCTCGGTGCGGGCACGTTTGCCGACCTCGATGGCGTGGCGGAACAAGCGGTTGATCGACGCGCCGGCCGTTGCTTCGATCTGGGCGACCTCCCAGGCACGGCGCACCTGGCCGAGCACCTCGCTCTCGCCGATGACCGCCGAGTCGAGCCCGCTTGCCACCGTGAAAAGGTGGCGAGCCGCATCGGCGTCGTAGTGGGCGTAGAGGTATTCGGAGAACTCCTCAGGGAGCAGCTGACACAGTTCGGCGAGGGTGTCGCGGACGTCTTGGTACGCGCCGTGGAAACGTTCGGCGAATGCGTACACCTCGGTGCGATTGCACGTGGAGAGTACGACGGCCTCGCTCACATGCGGCCGCGCCACGAGCGCGTGCAGCGCCTTCGGCAGATCGGACTCGCCGAGGGTCATCCGCTCGAGGAGATCGAGCGGCACCGACTTGTGATTCAGCCCGATGGCTACGAGGGACACGCCGTCTCCTTCAACTCGGGGCGGGCGCTCGACGACTGCAGCACACCACGCGCTGCAAGCATTCCCGACGAGACACGTTCGTGACAACTCCCTGATCGGATCACGATGCTTGCGACCGGAACCCGGTTCGGCCCTGTTGTTGGTAGAAGCTGAGGATCTGCAGCTCGGTCGCGAGGTCGACTTTGCGCAATGGGACACCGTCGGGTACCGAAATGACCGCGGGGGCGAAGTTGAGGATGGACCGCACGCCTGCGGCCACCAGCCGGTCGGCCACCTCTTGGGCCGCGACAGCCGGTGTGGCGATGATACCCACGGCGACCGCCCGGTCGGCGACCACGGCCGCGAGGTCGTCGATGAATTCCACGTGCAGCGCGCCGATGCGCTGGCCGACTTTCGCCTGATCGGCGTCGACCAGCGCCACGATCGGGAAGCCCCGGTCACGAAACCCGCCGTAGTTGGCAAGTGCCTGGCCGAGGTTGCCGAGCCCGACGATGACGACCGGCGACTCGTTGGTCAGGCCGAGCTTGCGCTCGATCTCGAAGAGGAGGAACTGGACGTCGTAGCCGACGCCGCGGGTGCCGTAGCTGCCGAGATAGCTGAGATCCTTGCGCACCTTCGCCGCGTTGACGCCGGCCAACTCGGCAAGTTGCTCCGAGGACACCATACCGACGCGTCGGGTGACGAGGTCGAGCAAGCCGCGCCGGTAGAGGGGCAAGCGGGCGACGGTCGCGTCGGGGATGCGGGCGCGGGCACCAGCCATGCGGCGAAGCTACGCACTTTGTGCACAAGTGCACAATC
>JANMVY010000014.1:0-7683 GCA_031393535.1 Actinomycetes bacterium
GCGTTCGGCGCCATCCACGGAGTTCTTCACCTCGACCGCGGCGCGTGGGCTGTTCGCACCCGGTCGCGCGCCGAGCGAGCTGGTCGAACAGGGTCCCGCCACGTTGCTCGGACAGTTCCTCCCCGCGCCACGCGGCTTGTCGTGTCCGGGCGGCTACACGCCCCCGTGGACGAACGGCGTGACCGCGCTCCCGGGTACCACGCGTGTCCTCGTCAGCTACGTGGTGTTCTGCGTGACCGCGTCAGCGTTGACTCCGTTGCAGTTCGGCATCGCGACCTACGACACGTCGACGCGGTCGATGGTTTCGAATGCTCCTGCGGTGTTCAGTGGGTCGCCGTTGGCGGCGATGCGACAACTTCGCGATCCGGTGATCTACGACGACGGCGCCGGGGACGCGATCTACTTCACGGTCGCGCGATGCGCGTCGATGGCTCTGGGTTCGTGTGCAACCGGCGAGGTCGATGTGGCCCGGGTTCCGATGGATTCCAGGCGGTCGTGGGAGGACCCGGGTGCGTATCGCTGGTGGAGCGGAACGACGTGGTCGGCCGACCCGTCCGACGCGGTATCGGTTGTCAAAGGTGCGACGCCGACGGGAACCTCCATGCAGCGCTATGGCAGTGTCTCGGGCGGCCCATTCGTGCTGCTCGAACAGACGGCAGTGAACGGTGCCTTTCGGGTGTGGAGTGCGCCCGCGCCGACCGGGCCGTGGAAACTGCGACGAGGCGACACGGCGGTTCCCGAGTGCGGGTCGGGTGCGGGGTTCGACCTTTGCCGAGCGATCATCGGGCATCCCGAGCTGAGCACGTCGACGGTGATCGCGTATTCGGCGTATCGTCCCGCCGACCAGCGAGTAGGCATCGGTTGGTTCACGCTCGACCCGTGAAACGGTCACCGTGTGGTGGCGTGCCGGGCATAGCGGGCCGCCCGGCGCATGACGTGACGTCGATGGTGTTGCTCATGGGTGAGCGGGGCGCGTCGGGTGTGCGCGTGCACGCCGTAGAAGCGGCTCTTGGCGATCTCGACGAGCGTGAGATAGACGAGGATCATCGCGACGAGGATCAGGAAGAAGCTGATGGGCAGTGTCGTGAACCCGAGGGTGTTGGCGAGTGGGCTGAACGGCAGGATGGCCCCGATCGTCGCGCACACGATCGGGGTGATGATCATCGGGACGCTGGGTCGGCTGTGGATGAACGGGACACGCCGGGTCCTGATCACGAACACGACCAGCGTTTGGGTCGCGAGGGATTCGACGAACCAGCCGCTGCGGAACTCGGCGTGGCTTGCGTTGAGCACGACGAGCATGACGAAGAACGTCATGAAATCGAAGATCGAGGAGATGGGCCCGAACACGCTCATGAACCGTCGGACGAAGGCAATGTCCCACGCCGCGGGTCGCGCCAGCACCTCATCGTCGACCCGGTCCGAAGGTATCGCGAGCTGTCCAACGTCGTAGAGAAGGTTGTTCAACAAGATCTGCGAGGGAAGCATCGGGAGGAACGTCAGAAACAGTGACGCGCCGGCGGCACTGAACATGTTCCCGAAGTTCGACGATGTGGCCATCAGCACGTATTTCAACGTGTTCGCGAAGATCCGTCGCCCTTCCATGACCCCGTCGGCGAGCACGCCGAGGTCCTTGTCGAGCAACACGATGTCGGCGGCGTCCTTCGCGATGTCGGTTGCCGACTCGACAGAGATGCCGACATCGGCGGCATGCAGCGCGACCGCGTCGTTCACACCGTCGCCCATGTAGGCGACATCGACACCGGTTCGTCGCGCGACCTTGATGATGCGAGATTTCTGGTCGGGGCTGACACGGGCGAAGACCGTCGTGTGCGGGATCGCCGCGGCGAGCGTGTCGTCGTCGAGGTTTTCGAGTTCGACGCCGGTCATGATCCCTTCCACCGCGAGGCCGATGTCGCGGCACACCTTGGCCGCGACGGTGCCGTTGTCGCCGGTGATGATCTTGACCGACACGCCGATCCGGCTGAGTTTGGCGATCGACGCGCCGGCGTCGGGCTTCGGGCGATCGACGAACGTCAGGAACCCGACAAGATGCAGATCATGTTCGTCGCCCGTCGTCGGATCGGTGAAACCGGCCGCGTCGCGAGTCGCGACTGCGACAACGCGGGCGCCATCGGCGAACAGCGCGTGCAGCGTGTCGTCGGCCTGCGCGGGCAGGTCGACACAGCGAGCGAGCACCGCCTCGGGTGCACCCTTCGTGATCAACGTCGTGTCGCCGGAGTGTGTTCGCACGAGAACGGTGCAGAGTTGGCGCTCGTGGTCGAACGGGATGATTCCGAGCCGCTCATACCCAGACGGGCCACCATCACCAGACGCAATCTCGGTTGCCTCGGGAGCCGACCACAACGCGATGTCGAGCGCGTTGCCGCCCACTGGTCCGCTGCCGGACATGGTCGATTCGTTGCATACAAGCCCCAGCTTCAGCGGGTCACCTGCTCGGTTACCGGCTGGGTCGAGGGCTCGGTCGAAGGTGATCGCCCCTTCCGTGAGGGTGCCGGTCTTGTCGGTGAACAGCACTTCGATGTTGCCGAGGTCCTCGATGGTGACGAGTCGCTTGACGAGAACTTTGTTGCGGGCCAGTTGGCGAGACCCGGCCGACAAGCTGACGCTCACGATGGCCGGAAGTAACTGCGGGGTAATACCGATGGCAATCGCCAACGAGAACAGCAGTGCGTCGAGCAGCGGCCGCGAGAACGCGATGTTGATGACGAAGATCGAGATGGTGAGCACGGCAGCGACGCGAACGAGCAGCGTCGAGAATCCCCGCAACCCCACTTGGAACGCCGTTTCGGCTTGCCGCTCGCCGAGCCCCACGGCAATCTTGCCGAACGCGGTCGCCGAACCAGTCGCGACCACAACGGCCCGTCCGGAACCCTGGTGCACGATCGTGCCCATGAACGCGCAGGCCGGTAGATCGACCGGTGAGTCCGTGGCGGTCGCCTCGATGGTCTTTGCGGCCGGTACGGATTCGCCGGTGAGCACTCCTTCATCGCATTCGAGGCCGTTCGCCTCGAGGAGACGCACATCGGCGGGGACCAGGTCACCGACCCGCAAGGCAACGACGTCGCCGGGAACGAGCTCACCGACGTCGATGGCACGCGGAGTCTGATCGCGCCATACGAGAGTGTCATGGTGGATTCGGGCGTGGAGCGCGGCGACCGCGACCTCGGAGCGGTACTCGTTGACGAATCCCAGTCCGACGCTCAACAGCACGATGGCCGCGATGATCCCGCCGTCGGTCGTATCGCCCGTAGCGGCGGAGATCGCCGCGGCCGCCAACAACAAGATGAGCAGCGGATTGCGGAGCTGGCGGACGAATACACCGAACATCGTCACCTGACGCGACACCAAGACGTTGGGGCCGAACACCTCCCTGCGCCGTGAAGCCTCGCTCGAGGTCAGTCCCGAGCCGTTCGCGACGAGATGTTCGAGGACCTCGGCGACCGTTTGCCGCGCCGCCGCAGACAGCTCCAACGGTGGGGGTACAGACGCCACGTCCGGCGCGCTCATGCGCTGCGCCCCGGCACGCCTGAGTCGGGAGAATTCATGTCCCAGGGACCGATGGCAACACAGGCACGCCCGTCTCCTCACTCGCGGCTGGACCCTAACCGACCCGTATCATCGGGGCGGGCCGCCGATGGCCCGCAGTGCTCGCCCCGGCTGGGGCCTACGACCTCACAGGTGACCTACGCACCGATAGCGTCGCCTGAGTGCGAAGGGTGCAGTCTGTACGCGGGGCGGCGTTGCGTTTCGGCGCGGGAGTTCGCGAGACAGCGCGCCGCTCGCCGGGCACGCACATCTATCTGTTGGTGCTGCTCGTGACGACCGCGGTGGTTCGCTCGACGTCGCCCTCGTTGTCGAACGACTTGCTGCGGCAGGTGTCGACGAACCTGTACCAGATGGGTCGTGCGGCCGGTCGCGTGTTGCTGCTGAGCGGCTTCCTCATCGGCTCTTCGAGCACGCTGGTCGTTGTCGTGTGGTTCGCCGTTGTCTACGTTCCCCTCGAGCGGTGGATCGGCACGTGGCTATGGCTGGCGATCGTCGCGGTCGGCCACGTCGGCGCCACGCTCGTGACCACGGTGGGCGTATGGGCCGACGTGCGAAACCATCGGGGCACGACCGCGCTGGTGCAGGCGATCGACGTCGGGCCGAGCTATGGGCTCTTCGCCGCGGCGGGTTTCGTCGTGTTGGGGGTACCGCGAACTTGGCTTCGTCTTGCGCTGGTCGCCGCGCTCGTCGCATTGCTCGTGTTCCCGTTCCTCAACGGTTCGACGTTCACCGATACCGGTCATGCCGCGGCCGCGTGCATCGGCGCCGCGATGTGGTTGCTCATGCCGGGGGGTGCCAGGACATCACCGCTCGTCAGCCCCCTTGGGTCGTCGTCGATCGCACCGACGACACCGACGCGGCCACGATCGAGCACGGCACGGTGACCGTCACCTCGATGGACGAGGCCTCGCTTCCCGCGACCTCGGCCACCGTCACCTCGAGTCCCTGCCGGTTGTGCGCGGTCACCGTCCCCCGACGGGCGCCGGTGGGTACCGGGTCGATCCGCCAGCCGCCATCGCGCAGGCGGGCGCCGGCATTGCGGAGGGTTGCGCTCGCCTCATCGCCCGCCATGGCCTCGATGATGCTCGTCGCCCGCGCGGCGTATCGGCCAGGGCACGCCTGGCCATCGCTCGCCCCGGCGAAGATCGGATGGTCCGCCGCGATCGCGGTCGCAATCCGCGCCGACATCGTGACCGTCGCGCCGACCCGACTGGCCGGGTCGAGGATCTGCTGGCCGAGCCGGCGATCGGTCGACGAGAACATGCCGCGGACGCCGGCGGCGTACGAAATGAAGAACAAGATGGCGAACACTGCGCCGAAAGTCACGAGCCGGCGCGGCCACGAGGTGCCACGCGCGGTCGAGGCGCGGCCACCCGAGGGAGGCTCATCGGTCACGGTCTCGTTCGCATCGGTTCCCGTTCGCCGGACCATCGAGGGGCGAGCCTACGGCCCTCGTACCCTGTGCGATCGGCACAGCCCTGCGATGATGCAGGTGTGCCCGATATGAGCAGGTCACAGGATCGGCCGCCGGGGCGATCGCCGAACGACGAAACGTGGCCGGCCCACGGTCGGAGTACGGCGATGAGCAGGCTTCGACGGTTCCCGGCTTCGCTGATCCTCGGAGGGCTTGTGGTCGCACTGATGGCGGCCACGGTGCAGGCCCCGGGTGTGCACGCACATCTGAGATCGTGGTTCGGGTCGTCGTGGTATCGATGGCGCGATGGGCAGATCTGGCGGCTGTTCACGTCGACGTTCGTGCAGAGCGGCCACGGGTTCGTTGGCGGGATCGCAGTGCTCGTCTGGCTCATCCCCCTCGCGGAATGGAGGGTCGGTTCTCGTCTCGCGGCCATGGTGTTCCTGCTCGGCGACTGGGTATCGACCCTGACGGTGGTCCTCAGCGCGCGTGTCGTGGCGGCACTCGGGTCGGGCACTGCCGCGCACGTGCTCGCCCACCTCGATTCGGGTGCGTCGGCAGCGTTGTATGCGTGTGGAGGTGCTTTCGTCTGGTCGTTCCCGTCCGGTCGGCTCGGCAACGCGCTGGTTGCCGTGCTCCTGGTCGACCTCGTGGTCGAGGCCGCGGTGACCCACATGCTCGCGGAGATCCAACACCCGATAGCGGTGATCGTCGGTGCCGCCGCCGTGCACCTTGCGGCACGAACGAACCGCGGTGTTCCGTGCCGGAGCTGAGCACCGAGGCACCCGCTGCGGTCAGGTACTCGTCGCCCTATCGCCGGCTCGGGCAGATCACCGCGGTCGCGCTTGTGCTCGGTGTGACCGTCGTGTTCGTGGTGGCGAACCGGCGCGACGTTCCCGACGCGTTGCGCGCGGTGCGTGCCGCGAACCTGTGGTGGCTGTTGGCGGGGGTAGTCGCGAGCGCCGCGTTCATCGGTGTCTACGGTATGGCTCGTCGATCTGCGCTTGCGGCGTTCGGGGTCGAACTGCCGCCCTCGCGTGCGGTGCTCACGGGTGCTGTCGCGCACACGCTGAACATCGTCTCGAAATCTGGCGGTATGGCCGGGGCCGCGGTGTTCCGTGACGAAGCGCGGCGAACCGGGCAACCGCCTTCACTCGTGCTCGGCGGCTACATGCTCGGGGTGGTGCTCGGCGACCTCGCCTTCGCCTTGACCCTTCTCGCGTCGCTCATCGTGCTCATCATCGAGGGGCACGTGACCCGCGGTGACGCCATCGCGATGGTTGTCGTCGCGGTGTATTTCGCAATCATCGCAAGCGCCGTCATCGCCGCAGCGCACAGCCGCGTCGCGATCCGCTCGCTGCACGCGATCCCCGCTCGGCTCCGTCGCCGCAGCCCCGACCACCGCGCGGCCGATGAGTTGTTCGATGCGATCCAGCAAGTGAGGGAGCGACCGCGCACGGTGCTCCCGGCATTCGCGTGGATGTTGGTGATAGAGGTGCTCGGCATCGCGATGCTTTGGATCTGCCTCGCTGCATACGGCCAGCACGTGAGCATCGCGGTGCCGATTGTCGGCTACGGAATATCCGTGCTCTTCTCGGTGGTCGGCGTGCTGCCCGCGGGCCTGGGCGGTGCCGAGGCGTCACTTGGCGCGGTGCTCGTCTCGTTCGATGTACCGGGCTCGACTGCCGCCGTCGTGGTGCTGACCTACCGCGTGCTGGAAACGTGGGTGCCACTCGTCGTCGGCCTCGTGGTGGCCCGCTACTGGCGACGCCACAATGCAATGGCGCCCCGATGAGCACCGGTCGGCGTAGCCGTGTCGTCCGCCGCACGCTGGCCGGTGCCGTGTTGATCGTCGGGCTGCTCGATGTAGTGCTCGCCGCGAAACATCGACCGTTCATCGGCATCGGCCGGTTCCGCGTCGCTCACGCGGCCACGATAAAGGGTTCGCGCTATTTGCTGCTCGTGTCGGGGCTCGTGCTGGTGACCGCAGCGCGCCAGCTCTGGCACGGCAAGCACCGGGCGTGGCAACTCGCCTTGATCACGTTGGTGGTATCGCTCGTCGCGCATCCGATCAGCAACGGTGACGTCGTCGGCGTGGCCCCCTCAGCAGTTCTCGCAACATGTCTTGTGCTCGCGTCGGCGCGTTTCACCGCGCGCAGCGACCCGGTCCGAGCGAGTGCGGGTGTGGCGTGGCTCGTGTTCGGTGAGCTCGGCGTGCTGGTCTACGGCTCCGCCGGACTCTTCCTGCTCGATCACGACTTCGCAGAGCAGAACGGGGTCGCTCGCTCGATCGCGCAGGCGCTGCGGCTGCTGTTCCTCCTGCCGGTCAATACCATCAACACCGTCACACGCCACGGCGAGTGGTTTGTCGCATCGGTCCGCGTTCTCGCGCTGGTCGTATTGCTCGTCGCGATCTGGCATTTCGTGCAGCCGGTGCTCCTGCGCAATACCAGCGACCGTGCCGAACAGGAGCAGGCCAGGGAAATCCTGGAACACCATGCCACCACCGGCATCGCGTACTTTCATCTCCTCGGTGACAAGCGTGTGTTCGTCGCGCGCGACCGACGCGCACTGCTCCGCTATCGGGTGGTCGGCGCCCCGGCCGTGGCGCTCGGCGAGCCGATCGGCGCCGTTGACTCGTGCGTGTTGCTCGCCCGCGAGTTCGACGAGTTCTGCGATCTGCACGGCTGGCGCTTCGC
>JANMVY010000004.1:0-3000 GCA_031393535.1 Actinomycetes bacterium
CGGCGGGTGCGGGTCCTGGTAGGGCTTGGGGGTCTGCATGCGCTCGGGGAACTGCAGCAAATCGGTGTGCCAGCTGACCCGTTCGTCGCTCCACGCCTTGACCACGAACTCGACGGCTTCTTTCCACATGCCGCGTGATCGGTCGTCGATCGGCACGTGGAAGGCGGTCTGCTCCATCGGTGTGGAGCGGCCGGTTCCCCACTCGACACGCCCTCGGCTCAAGATGTCGACGGTCGCAACCTTTTCGGCGACGCGGGCGGGATGCTGGAAGCCCGGCGGCATGAGGCAGACCCCGAACCCGATGCGGATTCGTTCGGTGATCTGAGAGAACGCGGCGAGCACCGACTCGTTCGAAGGGCACGCCGAGCGACCATCACGGAAGTGGTGTTCGACGCACCACACCGTGCCGAAACCCAGCTTGTCGGCGAGCTTCACCTGTTCGAGCGCTTCGAAGTACACGCGCTGCTCGGCGTCGCGCTGCCCGTAGGGATGCGGGAGTGTCCACGGCTTGGGCTTCGGCTGCAGTTCGAAGAGCATGTCGAGCTTCATCGGGTTCCTTTCGCAGGCGGGCGAGAACCGCCGACAACGAGCACCTCGTGCGGTTCGGTGTGGCCGAGAGGTGGCTCGACGACCATCAGGTCAGCTGGCGCGGACGCTAGCCCGCGACACGCAACGATGCGGGTGTGGCTCGCGCCCGGGGGGTTGTTAACCGGCGTCTCTCGCGGCGTCGTCCTGGACGCGTGCCAGCCCCGCCACGAGGGTTCGTGACGGGGCCGCGGCGCGCCTTTGGCTCATGCAACGTTGCACTGCCCGAAGAGCAGAGAACCCACTGCCGAACAGGGACTGAGCGTCAGCTGCGGTGTCCTACTTGTTGGCGTGGGGATGCTCGGCTTCGGAGTGTTCGCCGTCGGAGTGCTCGGTGTGGGCGTGGGCCTGAAGAGACGCGATGCATTGGCCCTGATTGGCAAAGCCGTAGAGGGCGTAGCCGCCCTTCTTGCACGCGTCCTTGTCCGCAGGGGTGACATCGAGGTCGTAGACCGTGGTGCCCGCTCCGGTGATGAACACGACGTTGTCGAGGTACCCACTGACCCCGACGTCTGCGTTCGAGGAGTCACCGACGTTGACGGCGAACATGCGGATGAAGAAGCCGGCGGCTCCGGCGAGGGTGGCCGGGCAAGTCGCGATACGGCCCGTGCCGCTCTTCTGCACGTTGACGGGGGTGGCGGTGCTGGAGACGGTTGCCCAGTCGGTCATATTGCCCCCGGTGCCGACGAAGTCGTACCGGCAGTCGTAGAACTTGTTGTCGTTCAGGGAGTTGACATAGACGTTCAGGTAGAACTGGTTCGCCGGCGACGTCCCGCGGAAGTAGTCGAACGAGATGGCCGTGTCCGCGGTGATGGCCGTCTTGACGAAATTCTCACCGACGAACTTCTGAACGCCGAGATTCGGTAAAGTTCCCGGTTCCGACACAATGGGAAGCACGTGCAGGCTTCCGGCGCCGATCTTCGCCTTGTCGAGCGAGAACTGGTACGGCGAGGCGGAGTCGCGGTTGAACCACCAGCCGAGCGAACCGTTCGCGCCGAGTGACGTGTCCACAGTGTTTCCCGTGACGCGGACAGTGGAGTAGGCCGACGCCGAGCCCGAGGCCGCTACCGCGCTGTACAGCAGCGCCGAAACGAGGGATAGGACTATCAAATTTCGCTTCATACCGCTCTGGTCTCCTCGGTTGATGGTCAATTCGGCGCGTACAAAGGCATGAAACAGACGGAATGCGTCGTCGCTGCGCCGGTTCCCTTTCGGCGCCAGAGTGGGCATATTCAAGTACGGCGGTGTGAATCACGCCCCGCTGGTTGCTGATTGCCTGGGGGCCACCTGTCGCGACGAACGACTTCGCCAACGAGGTGTTCTGACCGCCCACGGCCGGTGCTGCGCCCCAGTGGCGGATCACCGTCTGGCTGCTGTGCAGTAAACTGATCCCGGCACCTTCGGGATCGCACGTCAGGTCTCGAGCACATCTGGTGAGCGCTCGTCGGCGAACCGAGACCCGATGCAACGAGTAGGAGACGGCAGTCCGATGGTTGCGAAGATCTGGACCCACTCCGCCGACTCACATCTCCTCGAGCCCAAGGATCTTTGGCAGCAGTTCCTGCCGAAGAAACAGGCAGACCGCATGCCGCGCATCGAGCGCATCGGTGACGACGAGGAGCGCGTGCACGTCGACGGGAAGAGCTTCGTGCGCCGGTTGCCGAAGATCATGACTGCGAAGGGCGCCACCGGCGAGACGATCGCCGAGCTTTCGCACCGTCCGCCGGGCTCGCGCGATCTGCAGGCGCGTCTGGTCGACCTCGACCAGGAGGGCGTGATGGCCGAGGTCATGTTCCAGTCGATCGGCTTGTGGTGCGGGCTCATCGAGGACCCGCAGCTGATCCGTGCTGCGGCACGCGCCGAGAACGAGTGGCTCGCCACCGAGGTGCAGGCGGCGGAACCCGACCGCTTCGTGCCCGCGGCACTGATGCCCTTGATCGACGTCGACGACGCGGTCGCTGAGCTCCAACACGCCGCCGAGGTGGGTCTGCACCTGGTCAGCATGACGACCGGGCACCCGAAGGCGGCCAGGGACTACAACGACGACTCGTGGGAGCCACTGTGGGCCGCGGCCGAAGAAGCGGGCATGGTGATCGCCTTCCACATCGGCACCGACGGCGGTGATCAGGCGTCGATGTTCCGCGGGCCGGGCGGCGCGGTGTTGAACTACGTGCACACCGGATTCGGAGGACAGTACGCCGCCATGAAGCTGGTGACGAGCGGTGCGCTCGAACGTCACCCACGGCTCCGCGTGCTCATCGCCGAAGGCGGTGCCACGTGGGTTCCGTACATCGGCGACCGCATGAACGAGGCCTATCGACAGCACGCCATGTTCGTACGTCCGCGGTTGGCCCGGCCGCCCAAGGACTACCTGTACGAACAGGTCTACGCGAGCTTCCAGCACGACGAGAGCGC
>JANMVY010000050.1:0-12394 GCA_031393535.1 Actinomycetes bacterium
CCAAAACCACCACCCACGCCCTGAACCGCACCGCTGCCCCTCCTCGATCTCCGCTGCACACCGGACCCGACAAGGACCCCGCCGGCGCCCCACCGTCGAGGCCGACAGACCGCAGGCCATCCGCCACACACCCGCCGACGCGACACTTCACCTAGCCGGTCACGGTGACGGTGTTCGCGATCACCGCCAGTTGGGCGTAGCTGAACACCGGCGACGTGAACGGCACGACCACACCACCAGTCTCGGCCCATGCGACTTCGCGGCTGATGACCGCCTCGGCTTCATAGAGGACCCGGCCACGCAGCGAGACGACCGCGCTGCGCCGGTAGGGCGCGCGCTCGAGAATCGGCGCGTCGACCCCGCGATGGACGGCGAGCGCGAACGAGGCGCCGTTGCCGTCCCCGAACGCGACGGCGGTGACGCTCTCGCGGGCCGCAGGGATGAACGAGTCGGTGCTCTTCACCTCATACCCCGCCCGAGCCGGGTCAAGGACGAGCCGACCCTCGTCGAGCGTGATCGGTTCACGGTGCCCTTTGTTGAAGGTCCGGGCTGTCGCCGCGTCGCGATGTCGATCGGCTCGCGGAACTCCGGATCGTCTCGATGGTCGACGAAGCACGGACCGCGAACCGCTACATCGGAGAAGTCCACGCGCCCTCGACCAGCGCAGATCGCCTACGCAGTCACTGCTCGGCGCAGATCGAGGTACGCGGGCGTCGTGATCACAACTGTCGTCGAAGCCAGTGCTGCTCGAACGCGACCTTGGCGAGGTGCCAGCGGCGGCCGGGGCGGCGCATCCGAACCGCTGGTCCGTCGGCGGCATAGAAGTCGCCGCTCGCATAGGCGCTGGTGCCGTCGCCGAGCTCGACGAAGCATGCCCCGTTGCCATCGAAGGTCGCGCTGCGCTGCCGGCCCCGCCACTCGTCGGCAATGCGGTTGGCGACGACCTCGGCTTCGGCTTCGGCGAACACGCCTGCTTTGGGGAGCATCTTGCCGCCAGCGATCGAGATGGCGGTGACGTCACCGATGGCGTACACGCCGGGCGTGACGGTGATGAGGGTGTGGCGGTCGACGGGGATATAGCCGCCGCCGCCCGCCAGGCCGCTCGCGGTGACGACCGCGGGCGGGCGGTGCGCGGGCACACCGAGGACCACATCGGCGTGCGCGTCGATTCCGTCGCCAAAGGTCAACGTCGTGGTGTCGTGGTCGACGCGGTGGATCGAGTGGCCGGGGTGAAAGCCGATGCCACGGGCGCGGAGCAGCTCGACGAGCGCGTCGCCGACGGCCGTACCTGCGGTGGGCATGGGCAGGAGCTCAGGGGTGTAGACGTCGACCTGCACGTGGTCGCGCACGCCACGACGGCGCAAGAGGCCATCGGCGAGGAACGCTGCCTCATAGGGAGCGGCCGGACATTTGAACGGCGTGCTCGACACCACCACCGCGACCGATCCCGAGGCGATCGAGCGCAACGCGTCGCCCGCGGCCACGACCCCGTCGAGCGTGTAGATGTTGTGTGCGCCGTCGCTGAATCCCGGAACCGCGCCCGGGTCGAGTGCGGCGCCGAGCGCGACGACCAGCGCGTCGGCAGTAATGGTGCCGGCGACCGTGGTGACGGACCGGTTCGTCGGGTCGATGGCAGTCACTTCGGCGTCGAGGACCTCGATCCCCTCGGCCCGCAGCCGGCGCAGATCGCGGGTGATCTGCCCGGGTCGACGGGCGCCGGTCATGACCCACAGGAATGACGGAGCGAACCGGAACAACGGGTCCCGTTCGATCAGCACGACACGGTCGACATCATCAAGGCGGCGGCGCAGTCGCCGGGCGGTCACGACACCGCCGATGCCTCCGCCAAGAACAACCACCGTGCGCGCAGCCATGCCGATTCTCCGTCCGCTCGATACCAAAGGACGCATCGCCGAGGGATCGCCAAGTCGTCCCTCACCGAAACCGCCTCGCTCATCGTGCGCCCACCACGATGCACCGGTCAGGGGCGTTGGTCCCGACGTTCACGTCAGGGCCGGGAATTAGGGCGGCCAGGCGCCGCTCGCGCCAGCCGTCCGGAACGGCTGGTGGCAGGTCGGGGCCGCGGTCGCCGCGTCATTCAGCCCAATGGGCGGAGACGTCGGGCGATGGCGTCCACGAGAGCGAGTATTCGGTAGGTTCCGTCCGCTTCGCCCTTCTCGAAGTCGTCGCCGGCGGCGGCCATCGAGTTGGTGACGTGCGCGATGCACACCACGTCGCGTTGCCGTGCGGACGCGTACGCGTAGAGTGCCGCTGCCTCCATCTCGACCGCGTGCACCCCGGCCCGCCGAGCGGCGTCGATCGCGGTTTCGGTTTCTCGAAAGGGAGCGTCGGTGGTCCAAGACGCACCGGAATGCACCGGTTCGTCGAGCCCATCGAACGCGCCGTCGAGCGCAGCCGCGAGATGCGGGGCGAGGTGGCTCCAGGGGCTGGGTGGGAGGTAGTGGAGGCTGGTGCCCTCGTCGCGCCACGCGCGCCCGATGAGCACGAAATAGGGTGGCTCGGCCAACGGGGCGATCACGCCGGCGGAAGTGACCGACACGACCAGTGAGCAACCCGACGCGGCGAGCTCCTCAGCAACGAGTACCGCGAACGGCGCGCCGACCGCGCACGGCACGATGCCGACGTCTCGTCCGTCGACGGTCGTGACCCACAAGTCGGTGTGGTAGCAGGCCCAGTCCTCGTGTCGGGTCGCCTGGCCAGTCGTGCGGAGATGGCGGGCGACGTCGCCGTCGGGGTCGAGCACACAGATGTCCGGGACCGGCCGGCCACCAAGATCCCGCTGGCGGCGGGCTTCACGCAGCAGGTTCTCCACCACGAACACCGACGGCTCGTCGTAGGCCTTCGCCGCGAGCAACGGCACCACCGCGACGTCGTCGCCGACGAGCGCAACCGGCAACTCCGCGCAAGAGCGTGCGATTCTCGATGAGCCGCCACCGGTCATGGTTCTCCCTCCCGGTGTCGCACACACACTTCGACTGCGAAGGTAGCGGAGGTACTCGATGTCGGCGGTGAGCTCGAGGCGGCGTGTCGGGACGGCGTTGCCCGCGAATTGGCTGTGATGGCACGCCATCGCGCGGAGCCGGCGGGCACGATCGACACGGACCAGAAGGTCGATATCGCGTCGCAGCGGCACTGTTGCGTTACTCGATTACGTGGCGTGGATGAGCCGTGGTCTCCGACTTGATTCAGATTGTCGTTGCGAGTTCGTCGAACGCTGCGGCGACGCGGACGAGGCGGTGTCTCGCGTCAGCACCAAGTTCGTAGTGGCCACGTCGGAGGTTTTGAACGAAGGGTTGACCGCGGATGATGACACTCGCGGTGCGGTCGCGTTTCAACCCGCGCATCGGGCGTAGCCGCGCTTTAAGTCGTCCGTGGTCGCATTCGATCCGGTTGTTGGCGTACTGGTCGGTGTTGTGCGCCGCGTCGGGGTTCAGCTCGGCGATAATATGCGCCAACGCTGCCGCGCGATCGGTGACGACTTCGACCGGTGCGCCGTGCGCGGCGAGCGCGGCCGCGAAGAATGTGCGGGCGGCAGCGATGTCGCGGCGTCGGGAGACGAGTACGTCGATGACCTGGCCGTGTCCGTCTACGGCACGGTAGACGTACCGCCAAACGCCCGCGACCTTCACAGAGGTCTCGTCGACGAACCAGCGATGCCCGACGGCGTGGCGGCAGTCACCGCTTGCGCGGCAGTCACCGCTTGCGCGGCAGTTCTGCAAAGCCGTCGGCCGGCGCTCTGACGAGCTTCGTCTGTGGATGACGAGCTCGACGATGCGCGTGGCGTCGTAGTCACGGTGACTCCACGGGACGAGGGCCACTTGCTCGATCACATACCGGCGACTATGACATTGCGGTGAAGGGGGCCCGATGACCGATGCAGAAAGGGAGCGCCCGGCGCCGGTCGTCACCGACGACAGCGCCGTGTTCTGGGACGCCGCGACCGAAGGCCGCCTCGTCGCGCAACGCTGCGCATCGTGCGGCGTGCTGCGCCACCCTCCCCGCCCGATGTGTCCCCATTGCCGCTCGCTCGACGTCGAAGTCGTCGATCTCGCCGGCACGGGTACGGTGTACAGCTACGCGTTCCTCCACCACCCGCAACACCCGGCGTTCCACTACCCCGTGTTCGCCGCGCTGGTCGACCTTGACGAGGGCGTCCGGCTGGCGACAAACCTCACCGATGTCGCGAAGGAGGACGTGCGTATCGGTATGCGGGTGCGCGTGCACTTCGCCGCCGCGGCGGGTGGCACCCGGGTCCCGGTCTTCCGTCCTGACGACGAGTCGGAGGTGGCGTGATGGCCCGTGGATCGCTCGTGCGAAACGCCGCGTCGATCGCGGGCGTGGGTTGCACCGAGTTCTCCAAGCACGCGGGGCGAACCGAGCTGCAGCTCGCGTGCGAGTCCATCACCGCGGCGCTCGCTGATTGCGGTCTCGCTCCCGCGGACGTCGACGGTATCGTCAGCTACACGGTCGACCCGGTCGAAGAGACCGAGCTCATCCGCTCGGTGGGGTTCCAGGAGATCACGTGGTCCTCGCGCGTGCCTTACGGCGGCGGCGGTTCCATGGGCGTGCTCCTGCACGCGGCGTCGGCGATCGCGTCTGGTGCCGCGGATGTCGTCGTTGCGTACCGTGCGATCCGCGCGCGGTCCGGGGCTACGAGGTTCGGCGGGGCGAAGACCAGCCCGAGCCCGACGTCGGGGCACTCCGGCACGACTGCCATCCAGTGGTGCATGCCGTACGGCATTCTGACGCCGGCGTCATGGATGGCATTGAACTCGGTGCGCTACATGCACACCTTCGGCGTGACGAGCGCCGACATCGGCCGTGGCGTCGTGCAAATGCGTGACTACGCCGCGACCAACCCGGCGGCGTGGTTCTATCAACGCCCGATCACGCTCGACGACCACCAGAACAGCCGCTGGATCGTCGAGCCCTGCATCCACCTTCTCGACTGCTGCCAGGAGACCGACGGCTCGGTCGCACTCGTGATCACGAGCCGCGAACGCGCCCGCGACCTGCCCCAGGTACCCGTGAACATCGGCGCCGCGTCCGCGGCGGGGTTGTTCGAACAGGAGATCGCTTCGGATCACTACCGCGGTGACCTGTCGATCATGGAGGGTTCCGTGGCGCTGGGTCGTCGGCTCTTCGATGACACAGGGTTTTCTCGCGTCGACGTCGACGTCGCGATGATCTACGACGCGTTCTCGCCGATCCTGCTCATGCAGATCGAAGCCCTCGGGTTCTGCGACTTCGGCGAGGCCAAGGGCTTCGTCGCCGACGGCCACCTGCGCCTCGACGGCTCGCTACCCACCAACACCAATGGTGGCCTCATCGGTGAGGGCTACATCCACGGCCTCAACCTCGTGCTCGAAGCCACCCGCCAACTGCGCGGCACCGCGGTGAACCAGGTCACCGATGCGCGCACCGCGCTCGTCACCGCGAGCCGCACCGGCGCGATCCTCACCGTCGACTGAAGGACCCTCTCATGGCCAGTGTGCTCGACGGCGTGCGCGTCCTCGACCTCTCCACAGGCATCGCCGGCCCGGTCGCCGGCATGCTCCTCGCCGACCACGGCGCCGATGTCGTGAAGGTCGAGCCTCCGGGCGGCGACCCGTTCCGCGGTACACCCGGCTACGACACGTGGCTGCGAGGCCGCCGCAGCATCGAACTCGACCTGCGCGACCCCGCGGACCATGCCGTGCTGTTCGACCTCGCACGCGATGCCGACGTCGTGCTGCAGTCCTACCGACCGGGCGTCGCCGAGCGTCTCGGCGTCGAACCCGAGGGACTGCTCGCGCACAACCCGCGCCTCGTCGTCTGCACGATCTCCGCGTACGGCCGCCACGCCGGCCACGCGGGCCGACCCGGCTACGACGCGCTCGTCGCGGCACGCCTCGGCCTCCTCCACGAGCAACGAGGCCACATGGGCGGTCCGATCCCCTCGATGGCCGGCGAGCCTCCGTTTCTCGAGGACCTCGAGATCCCCGAGCGCATGCCACCGGGCTCACCTCGTCAAGGCCCGATCTTCACCTACACGCCGTGGCCGTCGATGAGCGCCGCGTTCCAGGCTGTGCTCGGTATCAGCGCCGCGCTGTACGCGCGCGAACACACCGGACAAGGCCAGCACGTCGAGACCTCGCTCCTGCAAGCGGCGATGTCGCTCACCGCGTCGAAGTGGATCCGCGCCGAACACCACGACGCGAAGGGGTTCCGCACCTGGACCTACGACAGCCGCGCCACGAAAGGCATGTTCCGCTGCTCCGACGGCCGCTGGGTGCAGCAGTGGGTGCCCAACCCGCGCTTCGCGCTCTCGAGCGCCGATGGCGACGAACTCGCACTGCGCGGCGTGAACACCCCGACCGCGGATCCCGAGCGCATCACCACCGAGCCCGAGAACATCGTCGTGCTCGCCTATTACCACCCCCTGATGGAGGAGGCGTTCGCGAAGTTCCCGAGCGACGACTGGGTGCGCGTCGGCGCGCAGGCCAACGTTCCGCTGCAACCGGTGCGCACCCCCGAGGAGGCCCTGGCCGACGACGCGCTCCTCGCCGAGGGTGCGGTCGTCGACGTGGCTCACCCCGTGCACGGCGCGCTGCGCCAGGCTGGCATCCTCTACACCCTCAGCAAGACCCCCGGACGGGTCCAGGGACCGGTGCCGCTGCCCGGCGAACACGACGCCGAGGTGCGCGCCGAGGCCGCGCGCACGCCACCCGATTCTGCTGACGGTGTGCCGTCCGGTCAGCCGCTGCCCCTCGGGCCGCTGTCAGGGGTCGTCGTGCTCGACCTCGGGTTCGCGGTTGCGGGCCCGTTCGGCACGCAACTGCTGGCGGACCTCGGCGCGACGGTCATCAAGGTCAACGCGCGTCGCGACCCGTTCTGGCACGCCACCCACATCGCCTACGGCGCGAACCGCGGCAAGCGCAGCGTGGGCATCGACCTCAAGCACCCCGACGGCCTCGCGACCCTGCACCGCCTCATCGCCCGAGCCGACGTCGTGCACTCCAACATGCGCCGCGGCGCGCTACGCCGACTCGGCATCGACGAAGCATCGGTGCGTGCCGTCAACCCAGATATCATCTACTGCCACACACGCGGCTTCGACAAAGGACCCCGCTCCGACTCCCCCGGTAACGACCAGACCGGCTGCTCGCTCGCGGGGGTCACGTTCGAGGACGGCGGTGGCCACGACGGCGGCAAGCCGTTCTGGAGCCTGACCTCCCTCGGCGACACCGGCAACGGGTACTTCTCCGCCATCGGCGTCGTGCAGGCGCTGCTACACCGACAACGTGCCGGGGTCGCACAGTCGGTCGACACCTCCATTATCAACGCCGGCCTCCTCGTCGCCTCGATGGCCTCGGTCACGGCCGACGGCACCTCGCTCCCCCGCCCGCGCCTCGACGCGATGCAACTCGGGCTCCACGCGGGCTATCGCCTCTACCCCACTGCCGATGACGGCTGGGTCTGCATCGCCACGATCACCGCGCAGGAATGGGAGGCCTTCACCGCCACCGTCGGCCATGCGTGCACCGCGCGGGATGACGCCGACCTGCACGCGTTCGACGAGTGGTTCAAAACGCGCACCGCCGCCGATGCGTGGGCCGCACTCGAGGCCGCCGGTGTGCCGTGCGAGATCGCCACCGAGCAATTCGGCTACGGGCACGACGGCCACGGCGGCGTGCACGACGACCCCGAAATGCTCCGCCACGAGTATGTCGTCAAGCAACAGCACCCCAAGGTCGGCCGCTTCGAACACTTCGGCAAGACAATCCACTTCTCCGCGACGCCGGCGACGATCCAGGGCCCTCCTCCGGTGTGTGGGCAGCACACCCGCGAGATCCTCGCCGAGCACGGCTTCGACGCCGACGAGATCAACGCGCTGTTCGCGTCCGGCGCGATCTTCGAGAACCTCTGGGTCGACTGAGCCCGGTGGTCCGTCAGAGGTCGTAGACGCGCGCGGCGTTGCCGCACGTGATCGCCTCGCGCTCGTCGGCCGGGATGCCATCGAACTGTGCCTCGACCGTGGCCACCGAGTTGGGCCACGTGGTCGCCGGATGCGGGAAATCGGTCGACCACAGGATGTTCTCGATGCCGATCAGGTGCCGCGCCTGCAGGCCCACCATGTCGTCCATGAAGGTGCACGCCATGTTGCGCCGAAAGTACTCGCTCGGCTTCAACCGCAGCCCCGGCAGGTCATAGCGGCCGTCGGCCTTGCGATCGAGCTGGGCGAGGAAGCCGGGGATCCAGTACAGGCCCGGCTCCACGAACACGATCTGCAAGCCGGGGAACCGCTCGAGCGTGCCGGTGAGGATCCACCACGCGATCACCTCCGACAGCGCGAGCGCCGGCATCGACGTGAAGATCGCGCACTGCGGCGTGGGGTCGCGACGGAAGACGTCGTACAGCCAGACGCGGTTGCCGAGATGATGGCTGATGGAGAGGCCGGTCTCCTGCAGCACGCCCCACAGCGGGTCGTACACGCGCTCGTGATAGTCGGGAAGACCGAACTCGCTCGGGAAGTTCGGCAAGTGCACCGAGCGCGCACCGAGCGCAGCGAGCCGCTGCACCTCGGCCACGGCATAGTCGATGTCGATGATCGGCACCTGATACGACGCCGCCAACCGATTCGGGTTCACGGCGGCAAAGTCCGACATGGTGTCGGTGAACGCGCGACTGATCGGCTTCCAGTCACCTTTCACGAAACCGAACGCCCGGAACGCCGACACCTCCGAGTACAACACCTCCGCGTCGACACCGTCTCGGTCCATCGCCGCGAGCCGTGCCTGCGGGTCGCGATACCCCGGATCATGCATCGCCTCCATGTCGAACGACTCGAGCGACAGCGTGCGACCCCCACGCAGCTCCGCGTCGAGGATCGCTTGCTGCTTGAGTGCGTCGTCGAACGCTTCGTGCAACGACGACGGCACCCGCGCACGCACCGCGTCGATCGAGATCGCCACGTGCGAATCGGCGGAGATCAGTCTCGAACCCATTGTGCAACCCCCTCGAAGCTGGAACGACCAACGGCCGACCACGGTCAATCATATTGCGCGCTATGTATGTGTGCGAGCGGCTCGGATCACGGTCACCGGGCGTACGAAGATCCTTGGGTGGCGACCCGACCGTTCTGCGCGCTCGCAACGTCGAGTTGCACGCCAACGTTGGTCATCGGACACAAGACCGGATGCCCGCCGACACCGCGTCGGCATGCCATCCGAGATCACCGGCGCCGCGCACGAGGTCGGGGTTCTTGATGAAGACCATGACGCCGTCGAGCCGGTCCGGGCAGGGACGCGTGTCTGAGCAACTCTCGACGTCGGCGTGCCGACGTCAGTCGACGCGAAGCCCTCGCGTCGCGGCCTCCTCGCGGATGGCGCACGCCACGCCACGGACGACCAGATGTCTCGTGATGCGATCGTCACGGGTGTCCGAGATCCTGCTCGAGATCACCCGCCCGGTCAGATAGCCACGCAGCGCCGTGAAGGCGTAGCGCACCAGATCCGCGTCCTGCGCCGCGTCGCCCAGCGCCCGCGCGAACAGCGGCTTCCACGCTCGCACCAGATGGCGTCCATGCGCCGTCACTGCCCGCCGCACGTCGTCCGATGTGTCGGAGTTGTGCGTGAGATCGAGCAGGATCTGCAACTGTGCGAGATGCTCCGGCACGCCGTAGTAGGTCGCGAGCACGTCGAGGACCTCCGCGATGCGCTCCTCGAGCGTCGCGCCCTTCAGATCAGCGTCGCGCACCGTGTGTTGCAATGCCTCCCACCGGTCGTTCAACACCGCGATGAGCAGAGCCTCGCGGGTGCCGAACTGATATTGCAACGTGCCCCACGTGACGCCCGCACGACGCGCGATCTCGTTCGTGCTCGTCTTGTAATACCCGAGCTCGAGGATGCACTCGATCGCTGCGTCGAGCACTCGACGTCGGCTCGCATCGCTGTCGCTGCGACGCCTGCGGTTCGCGCCCGAAGCCACTGGGGCCACCACGATGCCGTTGCTGTTGGCGGCAGCCTGTCTCGACACGCCGAGATTGTACCGTCGGCGCCGCCGGCGTCGTCACGCCCGGTCGCTGCTCGACCTCGTCCGGGCGTAGATCCCACGAGTCCCACAGCAGCCGCTTGCTGTAGGCGACCGACAGCGGCGCGGTGCTCACCGCGATGTCTTGGGCCAGGGCGATCGCCGCGGGCAGCACTTCGGCATTCGCCAGGACGCGACTGCAGATATCGAACTGCCGTGGCTCCTCGCCCTAGAAGAACCGGCCGTTGAGCAAGATCTCCGCTGCCGCCGAAATGCCTTGCGATGGGCAGTGCCTTCTCGAGGTCAGCGGGCGCTGTTGCGTTGACGGATCGCGTGTCGGCGGCGGGGGTGCTGTGGTGAAGCGCCGTCGATCACGTCACCTTGTTCGGTGGGTGCAACGGGTTCACGCCGCGGTTGATCGACGCGGCGCGACCATGCCGACACACAGTTGGCTCGCGCTGGTTCGTCGACGAGACCGACGTGAAGGACGCCGGTGTGTGGCGCTACGTGTACCGAGCTGTCGACGAGCACGCAACGACGATCTGAGTCACGTGCGGGATCGGGGGTCGTCGACGCCGGTGATCGACCAACGCAACAGCGCCCTTCGGCCGCCGATGCGACCCCGAGGGTCACTTCTCGAGCCACGCCTCGTTGAACAGGACGTTCAACCTGCCGTTCGACACGAGGCCGTGGACCTTCGCGCTCGCCGCAATGGTGTATTCCGCGTTCCACAACGGGACGATCGGGACATCTTTCGCGATGTTCTCGGCGACGATCTTGTACAGCGCAGTTTTCTCCGCGTCCGTCTTCGCGCTTCGAAGGTCCTTGATGGCCTTGTCGACCACCGGGTTGCTGTAGCCGGTGCGGTTCGCGGCGCTCTTGGTCTCGAAGTTCTGCAAGAGGTTCAGCGGACCGCCGTCGTCGGCCGTGATCGCCATACCGTGGCTGGCGATGTCGTAGTTCTTCTCGACGAACACTCGCTGGGTATTGGTCGCGGTGTCGACGTAGTCTGTCTGCGGGTCCATTCCCACCGCCTGCAGCATCGTCTGGATTGCGAGGCCTAGGGCTTGCCCCTCGGGGTTGTTGCCGGCGAGCACCCGGATCTTGCCGTCCCAGCCTTCGGACTTCACCTGTGCGACAAGCTTCTTCGCCGCCTCGGGGTCGTACTTGGGCCCGGGAACGTCGGGATAGAACCTGAAGTCCTTTTGCAGCAGTTGGGTGCTCGCCGACGCAGTGCCGGCGGTGGTCCGTTCGTTGATCGTCTGCACGTTGAGGGCAGCACCTACGGCCTGGCGGATTCGGGCGTCCTTGGTGACGGGGTTGGTCGGCGTTGGCCCATCGGGCTTGCCGGTGCAGGTCGGCTCGGGTTTTCCAGCGGCGCACGTAACGTTCACACCGTTGTTGAGGAGCAGGTCACGGCCGGCCTGGTTGACGAACGTGATGCGATCCAGCTTGGCGGCGCGAATGTCCTTGATCGTCTGGATCACGGAGAAGAAGCCGGCGTTGATCGTGCCGGTCTTCAGCGCGTCAAATGACTTTGCGCCGCCGATGTCGCCGAGGTCCACGAACTTGAGGCCGTCGAGGTACACGGTGCCACCCCAGTAGTTCGGGTTGCGCACCATCGTGATTGATTCCTTCGACTTGTAGGAGTCGATCATGAACGGCCCGGCGCCGACGGGCTTGAGGTTGAACTCACAGGTGTTCGGGTTTTTCGTCGCGTCGCACTTCTTCACCGCCATCGGGGACGGGATCATTCCCGCTTCGGAGGCGAGCGCCCAGGGGAACCCGGTCCACGACTCGTTCAACGTGGCCTTCACCGTGAGGGCGTCGACCGCCTCGAGGTTCTTCACCAAGGCCATGAACGACGCTGTCGACTGAACGTTGCGCGGACATGCCCACAGCTCGTCGCATTTCGGCGCACCAGGTGTACCCGAGCGGTGGCGGTTCATGCCGAAGACGACGGCCGCGGCATCGTACGGCGTGCCGTCGGTGAACTTGACGTTCGCGCGGACCTTGAAGGTCCACTCCGTCGCGTCCGCGTTGCTCGTCAGCGATTCGGCAAGGCGCGGCTCGTACTTGCCCGTGTCTTTGTTGAAGCGCATCAACGTGTCGTAGATCGCTCCCATTTCGATCCCGCCGGTGGTTCCCTGCCCCGGTGGCACGACCGGGTCTAGCCCTACGGCCTGCGCATACTCGCTGAATACAAGTGTGCCGCCGCTCTGCGGCGCACGTGTGGTGGTCGTGGCAACCGTCGCCGAGCCCGACGACGCTGCGGCCGTCGGGCCGGGGCTGCCCTCCGAGCTGTCGTCGCCGCAAGCCGCGGCGAGCAGGGCGAGCGACGCGAGTACCGCCAACACCCGAT
>JANMVY010000066.1:0-2344 GCA_031393535.1 Actinomycetes bacterium
TACAACCTGGCGGGCGTGAGCGAGCTCGATCTGTCGCCGGCAACGATCGCCAAGATCTTCCAACGCCAGATCACCACCTGGAACGACCCGGCGATCGTCACCGAGAACCCGAAGTCTTCGGCGAAGCTGAAGGGAGCCATCACCGTCGCGCACCGCTCCGACGGCTCGGGCACGACGGAGAACTTCACGAAGTTCCTCGAGAAGTCTGTGGGCACCAACGCCGGCGGCATCTGGAAGTTGAAGAGCGGCTCCACCGTCGAATGGCCGGCCGATACACAAGCCGGTAACGGCAACGCGGGTGTCAGCCAGATCGTGCAGGACACAAAGGGCGCGATCGGCTACGTCGACTATTCCGACGCGGTCGCGACCGAGCTGCGATTCGCGGCGGTCGCGAACAAGGCGGGCAATTACGTCGCACCCACGCTCGCCGCAGTGTCAGCCGCGGCGGAAGGCGCGAAGATCAACGCCGACCTCAGCTACGACCCGCTGTGGGCCGACGGCCCCACCGCATACCCGATCGCGGCGCCGACCTGGGTCCTCGTGTACTCGAAGCAGTCCGACGCGGCGAAGGCCGAGACACTGCGATCGTTCCTTCGCTTCTTGCTCACCGACGGTCAGAAACTCGCCGGAAGCGTCGACTACGCGGCAATTCCCGCGTCGCTCGCCGAACGCGCCATTGCCCAGCTCGATCGGATCACCACCGCATGACCGCACCCATCACCAGGTTCACCGGCCGCGGCGGACGCGCCGACAAGGCGTTCCACAACGCCACCATCGTTGCCGGGCTCGTCGTGCTCGTCATCCTGGGCGCGATCGCCTTCACCACGGTTCGCCGAGCGTGGCCTGCGTTCGATCTGATGGGCTTGCGTTTCATCACGTCGTCGCGATGGGATCCGAACACGAACGAGTTCGGGGCGAAGGCGTTCATCTACGGTTCGCTCGTCGCTTCGACGATCGCGTTGCTGCTCGCGGTGCCGGTGAGCATCGGCATTGCATTGTTCACCACGCAGGTCGTGCCCGCGCGTTGGCGGCGGCCGATCGTCTACCTGGTCGATCTGCTCGCGGTCGTGCCGTCGGTGGTGTTCGGCCTGTGGGGAATCCTCGTGTTCGCGAAGCACGTCGGCGGTTTCTACGACTTCCTCCACGCGGCGTTGGGGCCTCTACCGGTGATCGGCCGTCTCTTCGGCGAAGGATCGGGACGCGGCTACATGACCGCGGGCATCATCCTCGCGATCATGATCACACCGATCATCACGTCGCTCGCCCGTGAGGTGATCGACACGTGCCCGCCGAGCGATCGTGAGGGCGCATTTGCGCTCGGCGCGACTCGCTGGGAGATGATCCGCGGCACGGTGCTGCCCCACTCGAAAGGTGGCCTGGTCGGCGCGGTGATGCTCGGGCTCGGTCGGGCGATCGGCGAGACGATCGCCGTCGCGTTGGTGATCGGCTCGGCCAACAACATCTCGGCCAACCTGTTCTCCTCGGGCGATGCGCTCCCGGCACGCATCGCGAACGAGTGGGGCGAAGCCGAAGGCAACTGGCGCGCCGCGCTCATCGGTCTTGCGGTCACGTTGTTCGCGATCACCATCGCCGTCAACTTGCTGGCCGCATTCGTCGTGAACCGCTCGGTTGCGAAGAGCCAAGGGGCTCGCTGATGCTCACAGCTGCGGATCTCGCCGCACGGCGGTCGCGTCGTTCTGTGACCAACTCGCTGATGACCGTGTTGATGGCGTTGGCCGTCGTGGCCGTGCTGATACCGCTCGTCGCGGTGCTGTACACCGTCGTGTCGAAAGGCGCGTCGGTGCTGAGCTTCGATTTCTTGACGAAGGACATCCCGATCGTCACCCGCCAAAAGGGTCCCGGTATCGGCCCCGCGATCGTCGGCACGTTGCTCATCACCACCGTCGCCGCGGTGATGGCGGTACCCATCGGCATCTTGGGCGCGGTGTACCTCAACGAGTACAGCGCCGGCGGCCGCTTCGGCCAGATCGTACGCTTCATGGCAACCGTCATGACCGGTGTGCCATCGGTGGTCATGGGCCTGTTCGTGTACATCACCTACACGCTGCGGTTCAAACAGAACGCGTTCGGTGGTGCGCTCGCGCTCGCGTTCTTGATGCTGCCCATCATCATCCGCTCCACCGAGGAAATGCTGAAACTCGTCCCGAACAACCTCCGCGAAGCATCCGCCGCGCTCGGATCCCGCAAAAGCCGCACCATCGTCACCGTCGTGCTCCCCGCCGCGCTACCCGGCGTGGTGTCCGGGGCGCTGTTGGCCATCGCACGCGCCGCCGGCGAAACCGCACCGATCTTGTTCGTCGTCGGCGCGACCAACACCACCAAC
>JANMVY010000086.1:0-2720 GCA_031393535.1 Actinomycetes bacterium
GCCTCCGACGAACGTATGGAGGCCTCGATGGCAGATCACGACGAGGAGAGGATCGCGGTGCCGCCGCGCGAGCACCACCGGGTGGCCGACACCGGGCGCACCCTCCGGGGTGTGCTGGCTGGCTTGATCATCGCCGCCCTCGTGGCCCTGGGCATCGACAACCGCCGCGAGGTGCGCGTCGGGTGGGTGTTCGGTGAAGGTGACGCGCAGTTGTGGCTCGTGTTGGTGTTGGCCGTGCTCGCCGGCGCGCTCATCGGCTGGCTCGTCACGCACCGTCCTCACCTGCGGTCGTCAAGATGACTCGCTTCGATGGCCCGGCAGAGGAAGTGTGCTCCGCGGCCACGACGTTTGCGATGGGCATGCTCCGCGCGCACCTGGCTGGCAAGGCACACATCGAACCGGCGGACGACGAGACGTATGCGCACCGTGGCCAGCGACACGCCGATCGTTGCAGCGCGGTGGAGAGAAGTGGCGCCAGCTGTGCTAGGCGAGAAGTAGTGCTGCCAGCGGGAAGACCGTCATGGCAACGCCTGCGAGCGAGGTCGCAACGAGCGAGAACCAGCCCGATCGGAACTCCCCGAGCACCCCTTGCGATCGAGCGAGGATGAGGATGAGCAGGATCAGTGGGGGAGCGGTGACGCCGTTGAAAATGGCGGCAAGGTAGAGCGCCCGGATCGGATCGAGGCCGATCGCGACGAGCGCGAGCCCGATCATCATCGAAGCGACAATCACCGCGTAGAAACCCGGAGCCTCCTTCAGACGGCGACTTAGCCCCTCGTGCCAGTCGAACGCTTCGGCGATGGCGTACGCAGTCGAGCCGGCAAGCACTGGCACGGCGAGCAGCCCGAGACCGATGATCCCGAGCGCAAACAACAGTTTGGCGAAGCTACCGACCAAGGGCTCGAGTGCTTGGGCCGCCTCCTCGGCCGTTCCGATGTTGACTGAGCCGGACGCACCGAGCGTGACCGCCGCGGTGCACATGATGGCGAACATCGCCGCGACACCTGAAAACATCCCTGCCCACACGTCGACGCGCATCGCGACCAGGTGTGAACGATCGACCGGGTCGGCTTGACCGTCATCGCGCTCCTCGACTTCTTCGGAGGCCTGCCAGAAGAACAAGTACGGGGAGATCGTGGTGCCGGCGACCGCAGTCATCGCCAGCATGTTGGTGGCATCGACATTGAAACGAGGAACGAAGGTGCGAGCAACGACAGCTGACCAGTCGACCTTCACCACAAAAAGCACCAGTACGTAGGCAACCAGCGAGAGCGCGAGCCATCGGAGCACTCGCGAGTAGCGATGGTAGGGAACCAAGACCTCGGCTGCAGCCATGCCGATCGCGAGCGCCACCACACCCACAGCCGTTGGGACGGGCACAAGGAGGCGAAGCGCGGCGCCCATCGACGCCAAATCGGCGGCGATGTTGAGGGTGTTGGCCGACGCAACCAGCACCACCGCGCCCACGAGGACCCAACGCCGAAACCGCTCACGGATGAGCGTACCGAGACCCTTGCCCGTCACAAGTCCCAAGCGCGCCGTCGACTCCTGGACCCCGACCGCCAACGGCAACAAGAATGGTGCCATCCACAAAAGCGACAGCCCCTGCGCCGCGCCCACCTGCGAGTACGTTCCGATTCCCGAAGGGTCGTCGTCGGCCGCGCCCGTAACGATGCCGGGACCAAGACGCGTGAAATACCCATGCCCCCGCAGCAACGCACGTCGTCGATGACCACTCGTCCGTCGCCCCGTATGAGTTGGCACGCCGTCATCCTGGCAGGACCGCTGCGGGTCCGAAAACTGGGTCCATACCATCGGTGATCTGACCGCCGCATCGGCGCCTACGCGCGCGGCTCGGCGCGGCGCGGCTCGGCGCGGGTCTGGGTCGGTCTCGAGGTCGGCCCGCGCCAAGATGCGAGGCGACCATCCCGCTTGCTCCGAGGGGCCGGAAACACTCTCGGTCCACGGCATCGCACGTAGCTCGGTGGCGCGGTGGGACGATTAGTTCCTGATCGGTGGGTATGCGTCGGCAACGGTGGCGCCGGTGGCGCTCGTGGTCCGGTCCGCCGCGGCGTGACGATCGCGCCGCGTCGAGGTGGCGTGAGGGTGGCGTTCGCCGGGCTGGCGGGTCATGGCAGCGAGGCCGACCACGAGCAAGGGTGGCATGAGGAAGAGCAGGTCGAGCACCGCCGCGATCTGGCGGTCGGAGCGTACGAACGGGACGAGCACGACGGGGAGCATCGGGATGCCGCCGCCGACGACGAGGCTCGTGCCGTATTGGCTCCACGACACGGTGAAGCCGAGCGCGAGGGCGAGCGCGAGGTGGCGGCGCACTGCGGGCACGGTCACGGTGATGAGCCGATGCGCGGCGCGGGCACCGAGGGTGGCGGCAGCGTGCTCGAGCTCGAGGACCTGGCGCGTGAAGGCGGGCACGAGAGCGAGGGTCACGTAGGGGAGGACTGTTACGAGGTGGGCGAGCACGATCGCGGGGATCGTGTCGGCGATCCCGAGGCGCAGAAACCACGGGGCCAGGCCTTCGCCGATTGCGAGAGGGGGGACGAGCAGCGGTGCGAGGAGCGCGAGTTGGAGACTGCGGCGGCCGTCCGCGGCGAGGGCGCGCGCCGCTGGCCACGCGAGGGCGAGCGCGAGGTTGCGGCGCACTGCGGGCACGGTCACGGTGATGAGCCGATGCGCGGCGCGGGCACCGAGGGTGGCGGCAG
>JANMVY010000114.1:0-3386 GCA_031393535.1 Actinomycetes bacterium
GTGCCGCATCACCGGGTCTGCGGTTCGATGCGGAGGACGGATTGGTCGGTGAACGTCACGCCGTTGCCGAGCGCCTTGGTGATCGCGTTGTGCTTCACCTTCACGTAGACGCCGAGGAAGCTCGGTGGCCCACCGCTCGCCACCGATGCCGCGACCTTGCGCGACGACGGGCACCAGAAGCGGTCTGGTGACGGCAGCGACGTGCTGCACCCGAAGTCGCTCGACGCACGGGTCAGATCGGCGGCCGTGTACACGTTGCAGACGTTGGTCACCGCGGTGCCACCGAGGCACGTGGCCGAGATGCTCGACAGCGAGCCGGTGGCCGAACCCGCGTCGAAGATCACGACGTACTGGAGCTGGCCGGAGTTCAGCGCGCCGTTGGATTTCTTGAGCGCCTGGAGGATCGAGAAGTCCGCGGTACCGCTGTTGCCGGCTGCCGAGCCGTTCCGCACTGCGTTGCGGGCCATGTCCGCCGTGGTCATGTAGTCACGGAATGCCCACCCGAACTCGAACAAGGCGAGCAGCACCGAGAAGAACAGCAGTGAGGCGATCGATGCCTCGACCAGGGTCGCACCGCGTTCGCGCGTACACCGACCGGTGCCGGCACCATCGTCACGCTTCGCGCCGGCCATGGTCATCAATTCGGTCACGGCCGGTTGGTCGTTGATCCAGTTGATCAATTGATGATCGGTCGAAAGGATCGACCCGACGCGAGGCGGACATCGCACGCCTCAGCGCGAACGGCCCGTGACCATTCTCGCGTTCGTGGCCATCTTCGCGACCGTGGACCGGTTGCGGCCGTCCTTCTTCGACTGGTAGAGGGCTTCGTCGGCCGCGTTCACCACCGCGGTCGGGTTCTCGCCGTGCATCGGGTACGACGCAACGCCGATCGACGCGGTCTGCTGCCAATCGTCGGGCAGCACTGGTGCACAACTCGCGGGCACGCTTTCGAGCAGCCGGCGAGCGAGGTTCTCGGCCTGGTACATGTCGGTGTCGGGACACACCACGAGGAACTCCTCGCCGCCCCACCGGGTCACGGTGTCGTACTCGCGGATCGATGCCGACAGCATCGCCGCGAACCGTGCAAGCACTTCATCGCCGGTGCCGTGACCGAGGGTGTCGTTGACCTTCTTGAAGTAGTCGAGGTCGAACATCAAGACGGAGAAGCAACGCTCTTCGCGCTCGGCCCACGACCGTGCCGCCGACAACACGCGCAGCGCCCGCCGACGGTTCCCGACACCAGTGAGCTCGTCCGTCTCGACCTCGTCGGTGAGCCGAAGGTTCCGCTCGACGCGGCCGAGCGCCGCGCCAAGCGAATCGACGCTCGCCACGAACGGCAGGCAGTCCGCATCATCGGGCTCGACGGCCCAATGGATGTCGACCGCCAAGCTCACGCGTCGCTCGACTTCCACCTGATGGCTGCTCTTCGGCCCGTCGCCGATCGCACCCGCCTCGGTGGTGACCGGCCCACCGAGACGCGGGTTGTGCAACAACAACCGCGCGCCGATGGCCTTCGGTAGCGCAGCAAGTGCCTGAACGAACGCTTCCAACTCGGTCACGGAGTACCGCTCATCGATGTGCGACACGATCTCGTGGGCACGCGACGCCGCGAGCTTGCGGCGAGTCCGCTCGGCCTCGATCAACGTGTCGAGACCGCTCGAGATCTGTTGCGCGACCTTTTCGATGAGGCCCGAGCTCGCGATCGGATCGGCCAGTTCGTGAGCGGCGAGATAGCCCACCGGGCCGTCACAGGCGGTCAGCGTGCTCACCTGCATCGAGCCTGCGGGATGCGCCGAACCGGCGATGGCCGACGCGAAGAGCTCGGCGTCAACCGAATCCGGAAAGGTGCCAATCGCGGCGCGGGCCGCGGGTACCTCGGGTGCTTCGATGCGGATCGCACAGCTGTCGATGGGCGCGAACTGGATCAAGACCTGAAGCGCGGCGGGTGCGAAAGTCGTCATGTCGACCCTGGCCGACAGCAGCTTGGTGATTTCGAGCAGGCACGATGTGCTGAGCAACTGAACCAACAGCTGTTGCGTGTCGAACTCGCCGCTGCGGAGCTTGTCGAGCATCGCAGCATTGGATGATTCGAGGCGTTCGAGCGGGTTCATGCCGCTTCCGCCTCGAGGAACTTGGCGATGGCATCGACTTCGCGGCGAATGGACGCGATCACTTCGTCGAAGCGGCCGCCCCCCGCGCCGATCGCGGAGAACGCCTCGCGAGGATTGATGCCCGCCGTCGGACGAGTTTCCTCGACAGCCGGCGCCAGCGCGTGACCGATGAGCACCGCCAGCGCGAGCGGGTCGGTGACCCCTTCACGCCTCGCGTTGTGCATGCGAACCGCACGGACGAGCGGCGTCGGCAAGCCCCACGAGTGCAACAGGTCCGAAGAACGCTCGGCCCCGCATCTGTCGTCTGGATCGTCCGCGCTGTCGTCGCTGATGGTGAGGATGCCGGCGTTGTGCAGGAGCCCGGCCGTGAACGCGTCCTCGGGGTTCACCCCTTGGAACCGCGCGACCGTGGCGCTGGCGCACGCGACCGTGACGGCGTGGGCCCAAAAGCCCGGGATCGTCCGCGCGTCGGTGGTACCGAAGACGAGCGATGCCGTACCACCGACGGCGAGCGAACCGACTGTCTTCGTGCCGAGCAGCACGGTGGCCTGACGGGCGCTGCTCACCCGGCCGCCGAAGCCGAACAGCGGGGAGTTCGCCATGCGGAGCACCGTCGCCGACAACGCAGGGTCGACCTCGACGAGCCGGGCCAGGTTCATCGCCGCGAGCTCAGGCCTGCTCACCATCTTGAGGACCGCGACCGCGGTCAGCGGCTGCAGCGGTAGGCGATGAACGGGCGAAGCTGACGGCGAGACCATGGCACCTTCTATCGAGAAGTCGGAACACCGTTTCGGTCGGCGCATCGCTCGTCGACAGGAACCGGTTGTCGAAACCTTGTGCGTCGTGTCGTGCGTTGTCGAGGACGGTGATCACGGCAGCGACAACACCGCATCACCGTGGCAACGCGACATAGGGCGAACGGCACCAATTCACACAAGCACCTGACAACAACCGAAGTCTCTCGGTTGTACAGGTCGATACCGGGTGGGTACTCACGGAATGGAGTCACCCATGGCACGGATGCCACGAGTGGTCAGCGCGCGCGACGCGTTGATCGAGGAGAACATCGGTCTGGTCGTGCACATCGCAAACCGGATTGCGAACCGGCTACCGAACGAGCGAGATCGTGACGACCTGATCTCTGCGGGCATGGTCGGTCTGGTCGAGGCCGCGTCTCGATTCGAGCCGGCTCGCGGGATGCCGTTCGGGTCGTTCGCCGGCTTGCGCATCGAGGGCGCGATACTCGACTCGCTCCGCCAGGCGGACCGGCTCCCC
>JANMVY010000159.1:0-3597 GCA_031393535.1 Actinomycetes bacterium
GGCAAGGTCGCGGTCGTGACCGGTGGGGGCAGTGGCATCGGCCGCGGCATCTGTCGAGCCCTGGCCGCGGAAGGAGCGCGCGTCGTGGTGGCCGACGTCGACGGCGCCAAGGCCGAGTCGGTCGCCGCGTCGCTCCGCGAGCAGGGTACCGATGCCTGCGCGCAGGTCGTCGACGTCTCCGACCTCGATTCGGTCAAACGCCTCGCCGAGGCCGCGGTAGCCGCGTTCGGTGGGGTCGACGTGGTGTGCAACAACGCCGGCGTGTATCTCACCGGCTCGGTACGTGCGCTCACACCCGACGACTGGCGGTGGGTGATGTCGGTCAACCTCGACGGCGTCTACAACGGCTGCCGGGTCTTCGTCCCGTTGCTGCTCGAGCGCGGTAGCGGCCACATCATGAACACCGCGTCGCTCGGCGGGCTCCTGCCGTCGTCGTCGGCGTACTCGGCGAGCAAGGCGGCGGTGGTGTCCTACACCGAGATCCTGCGCGCCGACCTCGAACCCGACGGCATCGGGGTCTCGTGCCTGTGCCCGGGCGCGGTCCGCACCGACCTCGCGTCGTGCGACCGTCTGCGGCCCGAGAGCCTCGCCGATGCCGGCAACAGCTCCGCGGCACTCGCGGCGTCGATCGAAGGCGGCATCTCGGGCGACGAGGCCGGGCAGATCGCGGTGCGGGGCATCACGCGCAACGCCGCGTTCATCTTCACCGACACCTCCCACCGCAATGCGGTGCGGGCGCGCTTCGACCGCATCCTCGACGCGATGGTCGACTGACCGCGCAACCACCGAATGCAACTGGTAGTCGTAGCGCCGCGCAAAGCGGCGCGCTACGACTACCGGAACGTGTTGTGCGGCCGTGAGCCAGTTGCGGGGAACGCGCGGTAGATCGCGCCGGGCGGTCCTTCAGATTCCGAATCGACGTTGCACGTGCCGGCGGCGCAACGCGACCGCGGCCCGGCGTTCGTCCGCGGTGACGATCGGCGTCCCGGGCGGCAGCATCTCGCGCAGCCGCGCGAGCGACACGACCTGCGCGGTCGGCTGATGCTCGTCGGGCAGCGGCGTGCCGCCCGTTCCGTCGTAGCGTACGAGCACGCAGCCGCGGCGCTTCCCCATGGTGTCGAGCCAGTTCGGTACACCGGGATCGCGCGCCGCGACCACGAACCAGCAACTGCCGTCGGCGCTCGCGACCGCCTGATCGCCAGAGAGGCTGGTCTGCCGGTTGGCGTACTCCATCGAGGAGAACCAGAGGTCGGTGAGCTGGATCCCGAAGTAGTTGCCGCTCGCCGGCCACAGGCGTACGACCAACACTTCGTCGTCGCCGAGGTCGAACGAACCGTGCGCCATCCAGCGGCCGTGCACCCCGCCCAACGCGCCCGGGTCGTACAACGGCGAGATCGCGTTGATCGTCTCGCCGAGGTAGCGGGTGCGCACCATCTCGGGCCACAGCGCGACACGTGTGGTGAGGCCCGCGGCCGCGGTGCGCAGCCGCGCCGTGAGCTCGTCGTCGGTGAGCACCGGTCGCAGGTCACCCTCGGCGCCGACGCGGTCGAGGTGCACCTCGCCCGGAAGCTCGCGGTCCCAGTCGCTGAACACCTGCCGCACGAACAGGCGTGTGGCGTCGGGCGGGCACTCGATCCAGTTTCCCGGTACACGTGTCGGCGACGCGATCACCTCGAACGAACCGTCGGGGGCGAGGTCGAGCGACTCGAAGTCGAGGAAGCCCGCGGATCGACCGCCACCCGTTTGCGCGGGGATGCCGGCGTAGATCTGCACGTCGACGCGCCGCGCCGTGCCGACGTTGCCCCAGATGCGATATGTGGCGCCGCCCCGCACTCGGGATGTCCAGTAGCGCTGGTCGGGGTTGTCGCCCGCCTCCCGGATGCGCACGTCGACCGAGCGCAGGTTCGGGAACTCGGGATCGAAGACGACCTCTTCCTCGAGCCGGGCGATGAGCATCGAAAGCACGAATTGGTACGCGCTCGGGCGATTCTCCGCATCGGCGAAGAACGGATGCGCGCGCACCGAGCGCGCGGCCTCGGCGAGCGCGTCGACGAGCCCGTCGAACGCGTCGTCGAGCGGTGTGCCTTCGTCGGTCATGGCTGCCTCCTCATGCCGCACCGTACCCAACGGGCCCATCCGTCGGGCGTGAACGCGCCGAGCGCGGGAGTGGACCCGGTGCGATCGCCTGCGAGACTCAGCCCATGCCGTCCTACGCGCTGTCCCTGCTCGACCTCGCAATGGTGGGCAAGACCGAGACGATCGGCGAGAGCTTCGCCGGCAGCGTCGCCCTCGCCCAACTCGCCGAGCGGTTCGGCTATGCGCGCGTCTGGTACGCCGAGCACCACAACATCGGCTCGATCGCGTCGTCGGCCACTGCGGTGCTCATCGCGCACGTCGCCGCGCACACGTCGACCATCCGGCTCGGCTCGGGCGGGGTCATGTTGCCGAACCACTCCCCGCTCGTGATCGCCGAGCAGTTCGGCACGCTCGCCGAGTTGCACCCGGGGCGCATCGACCTCGGACTCGGCCGCGCGCCCGGCACCGATCAACGCACGTGGCAGGCGATGCGCCGTGACCCGGCGGCCTCGGAGCGCTTCCCCCAAGACGTGCTCGAGCTGCAGGGCTTGTTGTCCGACGAGAGCCCGATCCCCGGGGTGAAGGCGATCCCCGGGCAGGGCACGCACGTGCCGCTGTACATCCTCGGGTCGTCACTGTTCGGCGCGCAGCTCGCCGCGGCGCTCGGGCTGCCGTACGGGTTCGCGTCGCACTTCGCGCCGCGCTCGTTGCACGAGGCGATCCGCATCTACCGCGAACGGTTCACCCCGTCGGCCCAGCTCGACCGGCCCTACGTGATCTGTGCCGCGAACGTGATCGCGGCCGACACCGAGGCGCAGGCGCTCGCCCAGCGCGAAGAGACACGCCGAGGCCGGGTGCGCAACCTGTTCGGGCGTGACGACCAACCGTTGTCCGACGCCGACGTCGAGGCGATCCTGCGCTCGCCGCAGGCCGCGCACATCAACGAGATGATGACCTACAGCGTGGCCGGCACACCCGCACAGGTCGCCGCCTGGCTCGACGACTTCCAGGTGCACACCGGCGCCGACGAGGTGATGACCGTGCACAGTGCGGGCAACGTGGCGAATCGGCTCCGCTCCGTCGAACTGCTCGCCGAAGCCACCGGCCTGGCCGGCTGACCGATCCGCGGTGGCCACAGCGCCCGCCGCGCCGGGATGTCCTGGGAACGGATCGGCGCGGAGCTCGGAATCTCCGCCCAGGGAGCCCAACAGCGCTACCGGACGGGCATCACATCGGTTGGTGACGGCGGTTCGTCGTCTTGTCAGGCAGCCGCGACCGCGCGGCCATACTTCCTTGCGCCCCGGTGTCGGACTGCAGAAGTGGCGACAAGTGCGCGCCAACGAGCTCGGCGCGCAGGTCGTCGAGCGTGCCGTACTCCGACCGCTCGGCGACCCGTCACGCTGTGCTGTCGTTTTCGTCGGCGGGTCGCGCGAGACTTCGCGCATGGACTTCGCGAACCGGGTGGTGCTCATCACCGGCGGTGCATCCGGCATCGGCCTCGCCACCGCCACGCTCCTGCGC
>JANMVY010000184.1:0-6862 GCA_031393535.1 Actinomycetes bacterium
TCGTCGAAGCGACTCAGCACCTCGTCCCACAGGTAGGCAACCGCCACGGTTCGGTTCGTCGTCGCTAGCAGCTCAGCGAGCGCAGGCCATCCGCCGGCGGCCGCGATCGAACCCGGTGTCGCGACCCGCATGGCGGCGAACGCGCGGGCCTCGTCGTCGGTGAACCTCAACTCATGTTCCCCGACGTCGTTGATCTGGCCCGCGGCTCGACGCCGGGCAAGCGAGACCGGCGGATCGGAACGCCCGATCAGCACAAGATGGCCGTTGCTGGGTAGCTCGTCCAAAAGGTCGCCGAGCAACCCCGCTGCGGGAGAATCGGATTCGAGGTGGTGCACGTCATCGAGTACGAGGCACACGTGCAGAGGCGCCCGAGCGTAGATGGCTTCGGCTATGCGGGTGGCGCTCTCGGCGATGGCCCCGCCGTGCAACGGAGCCTCGCCGAGAGCCTGCATGATCGCCGCAGCGAGCGATGTCGCCGTGGTGTCGTGGCGCCGACACGTGATCCATCGATCGGAGCCACGTGGGTCGAGTTCGTTCTCGGTGACCGCTTGCACGACGAGCGTCGTCTTTCCGAATCCGGCGCCTGCAGTGACAACGGTGATGGGTGAAGTCCAGCGAGCGAGGAGACGTTCGATCAAACGATCGCGCAGCACGGTCGGCCTCGACAGGCGCGGTGCCTGGCTCCCACCACGCCCCTCAACGTCACCGCCTCGGTCCATGCTCACCCCCGCGCTCGCGCATCGTAGTTGGTGCGCTCGGGCGCGTCCTGCGGCGGCTAATGGTCCGCTAATGACGACAGCGGATCATCCCCGGCATGGACCATCGGTCGTCTCTGGAGGAGCCCGAGCACGTGCGGGGCACGCGCCTTGCCGTGCAGGCCGTGCTCGACCGGCTCGAGGGTCGCGTCGACATCGGCGGCCAGGTGCTCGATGAGTGGAACGACCCCGTCGTCGGAGCCGACGTGGTGATCCGTTCCTCCTGGGGCGTCGAGTGCACCACCGTCTCGACGGCACTCGGATCGTTCGGCGCGCGATTCAGCGCGCCGAGTGACCCGAACGGTCTCGAGGTGGCGGTCGAGACCAACGGCATCGCGCAACGAGTGCGCGTCCGATGAAAGGAGTGGCATGAGTCCACGGCGTTCTCTCGCAGCCATCGGGTTCGCGATGTTCGTCAGCCTCGCCTTGGCCGCAAAGCCGGCAGGGGCGTCGATGACCGGACCGTGCACCGCGACCGTCAACGGTCAGGACGTGGCGGCGTTGTCGGCCAGTTCGCCCTCCGACGCGATCGACGTGAAGGAGTCGGATGACATTGGCGTGCAAGCTCGGTCATCGAGCCAGATCGGGTCATATCGAATCCAACTCGAATACGCCGGGATCCGCTGGACCGTGGCCAAGGGGCAGTCCACGGACAACGCATGGAACCGAGCCGTGAAGGTGAAGGACTACGCCCGGTACGGCGCCGGCCTGTACCGCGTGCACGGCGTCTCTGACGGTACGTCGACGTGCGACGGCGCGGTGCTCATCAAAGTGGTCGGTTCACCGCTCACCACGCCCGCCGGCCTCGTGGCCGCGGGGTTCGTGGTCGTCGGTCTCGCGAACATTGCTGCGACGCTCCGGGGCGGCCGAAAGGCAGTGGCGTCATGAGGGTGACACGCAACATCGTTGCCGGCGTGCTGAGCGGAATCGGCGTCGTCGTGCTGCTCCAGCAGTACTCCGTGCTCTACCCGACCGGCACGGTCGCGATACTTGGCGTGGTGTTCGGCGTCGCGGTGCAGTTCGCCGTTTCCACGCTCGCACAGCGACGAAACCCCGGGTTCGCGGGCGCGTCGCCCATGACGACGGCCGCCACAGCCGAACCGGTCACGGACTGGGCCGGACCAGCCGGCGTCGAGACATCCACCGATGTCGCGATGTGGGTTCCAACGCATCGTGTTCCGTCGGAGGGCCTGGACGCATGGTCGCAACCCGATGGATCTGTGCCACCCGGAGCGCGGCTCGACGCAGGACTCGATGTCCGTGTCGAACAGGTCGACAACGGTTGGGCGCGTATCGTCTGCGAGAACGGCTGGTCCGGGTGGGTCGACGAGCGGCGCCTCGAGATGCGGCCATGAACGAGTCGTCCGGACCGCCATCCGGACCACCGTCCGGACCGCCCTCGGGGCCACCGTCACGATCTGCCGGTGGGCCACCGCCGGGCCCACCCTCGGGGCCACCGCCGGGCCCACCGCCGGGGCCACCCTCGGGGCCACCGTCCGGACCACCCTCGGGGCCACCGCCGGGCCCGCCCTCGGGGCCAACCGGCGGGCCGTCATCCGGACCGCCCCGGCGATCAGGCCTCGCCGACATGATCCGGCGCCCGCAGGCCATCGCAGCCCTCGTCGCGCTGATCGCCGGTGGTGGCTTCTTCGCCACCCGGGGTGGCGGATCGGACAAGGCTGCTCCGACGCCCACCGTGATCGTGAAAGGCGAGGTGCTGCGCGAGCCCATCAGCGTTCCCGGCCCGGATCCGTTCACGCAACCGATCTCGTTCGTCACGTCGACCACCTCGGCGACGCCCACGTCGATCACCACGACCACCACCGGCGGGGGCACCAGCGCGCCCCCGACCACCGGTGCCACGGTCGCGTTGGCGGCGACCAGCGGCAGCACTCCCGGCCTCTACGGCGGCAGCCTCAACAACGCCGAGTGCAACAAGGACCAACTCATCGGTTTCCTGGAACAGAACCCGGACAAGGGCCGTGCGTGGGCGCAGGTGCAACAGATCCCGCCGGCACAGATCCGCGAATACGTCGGCCAGCTGACCCCTGCCCTGCTCGGCGCCGATACCCGCGTCACGAACAACGGGTTCGCCAACGCGCAGCCGACTCCGCGCCAGGCGGTGCTGCAGAAGGGTTCGGCGGTGCTCGTCGACAAGTTCGGTGCCCCTCGGGTGCGGTGCTACTGCGGCAACCCGCTCGTGCCACCCGTGGCTCAGGCCGACTCGGCGTCGTTCACCGGGCCGACGTGGGTCGCCTTCGACCCCACCAACCTCCAGGCCATCACGCCGGCCGCCGAACCGCTGGCGACCCTGCAGCTCAAAGACGCCAACTCCGACGCCGGGATCGCACGACCCGTCGGCACGAGCGGGGCGCAGGATGTCAAGACGCCCGCTCCCCCGCCGTTGCCAGAACCGCGCTCGCGACCCACACCGACGATCACCGTCCCACGCACGAGCACGCCGACCACCGCCACCCCGTCGACGACCGGGCCCACGGCGACGACACGGCCGGCATCGATCCCCGCGCCGAACGCGTTCATCCAAAAGGAAGGAGTGGTGAGCGCCACCTCGGTGTTCTCGCCGGCGTTCGCGACCGCCTTCGCCGTCGACGGCAATCCTGCGACGTCGTGGTTCTCGCGGGGCAGCCAAGTCGACGGGCCCACGACGACGTTCACGTGGACCTACCCCAAGGATGAGCTCATCACACTGGTTCGCGTCGTCGGCAACGGCGCACACAGTGAACCCTCATTCCGGAAAAACTATGGGTTCGGCTCCGTGATCATCCGGGTGCTCGAGGCGAACGGCCGGGCCGATTTCGAGCAGACCGTCGCGCTCCCGGGCACACCCGATCCAGACGCCGTCGTGCAACCGGGCGTTCGGGGCCGGATCATCCAGTTGGTGTTCAGTGGAGGCGAGGCACCCGACTGCGGAGGGTTCTCCGAGCTCGAGGTCGGAGTCACCCGATGAGTGCCGCATTCGTTCCCACCCACCTCACGCCTCGCAGCGGTATGGACAGCTGGCCCCGACCCGATGCCCAGGTGTCGCGGGGCCCGCGCATCAACGGCGACCTCGAGGTGCAAGTCGTCGAGCGCCAGGGTGACTGGGCCAACGTCGTGTTCACCAACGGGTGGGCGGCGTGGGTTGACGGGCGCCAACTCGTGGCCAAAGGTGCCGGACCACCGCGCGCCGCCGGCCCACCGGCCGCCGCGCCGACGGGTGCGAGCGCGGGTGCGGGGGGGCGCGCGAGTGGATCGTTCGATCTCGCTTCCGTCATGAACGACCGCCCGAAGGCGTTCGCGCTGGGCGGCGCGGCGCTCGTCGCCATTTCGACGATCCTGCCCTGGATCCGCGGAGGTGGCTCCACCAACGCCTTCGACGTCCCGATCAGCTTTCTGTTCGACTACAAGACCACGTCCACCGGCGGACTCAAGACCGGACTGCTGCTTTTGGCCGTCGTCGGCCTCGCGGTCGCCGCGGTCTTGAAGGGGTTGGACAAACGGGTGCAGTTGGGCGCCGGGGTTGCGGGCATCGTCATCCCGGCGCTGTTCGTTCTGCAACTGCAACGTTTGGTGTCCGCCGCCGGAACCAGCAGCCTGACCGACCTCGTCGGCTTCGGCGTGTTCCCCGCGATTGCCGGTGGCGCGCTGATCGCGTTCGCGCCACAGCTGGCGGGTGCCGGGCGAGGTCGGCCATGAGCGCACCGCGCACCGAGCGTTCGCCCCTTGGCGCGTTCTCGCCCACCCACGCTGCGCCGGCCGGGGGAATGCCGGCCTGGGAGACGCCTGATTCAGCGGGAACGACCACGGCCTCGCTCGACGCCGACGTCCGGTTCAGGGTGACCGAGCGACGAGGTGACTGGGCACGCATCGAGTGTTCCAACGGATGGAGCGCCTGGGTCGAGGGTCGCCGAATGGTGGCGCTGGCGTCACCCACCGACGCCACGCGTTCGCGAGAGTCGATTCGCGACCGCCTGTCGACATGGCTGGGGTCGTGGCAACCCCCCGCCTCGTGGCCGCCGTGGTTGTCGCGGGCCATCGGTCTCGGCCCGCTCCTTGGTTCGGGCTTCGCCGGCGCGCTCTTGTACATCCCCTCGCACTCAGTCGGGCAGAGCTTCACGACGTCGTTCCTGATGCTGGGGGTGATCGGAGGACTACGAGCGCTGGACCCGACGCTCAAACCCGTGTGGGCGCAACTCGACCGCATCCCTCGCCGAATTCGGATGGCCGCCGGAGTGCTTCTGCCGATCTGGTATTCGATCTCCCAGTTCGGGCCGAGCGCCGCGGGCCACGAGGTCGGGAGGGCTCAAACCGCGGTACTCGTCTCCAGCGCGATGGCGTTTGTGCTCTTGCGGCCACCCGAGGAGCACACATGACGATCCAGATGACGACCGTCCCTCCGAAACCGTTGGGCCTGCGTCCCGCCGTCGCGGTCATCGCCGCCGCCTGCGCGCTGTCGTCCGGGGCCGCCCTTGTAGCGGCCATCGTGCTCGATCGACCGTTATGGCTGTCCTCGTCGTTCGTCTTCGTCCCTGGTTTCGTGGCCTTCGTCGCCCTTACGGTCTTCGTGCGGCGCGACGAGCAGCAACTGTTTTTGGTACGGCTGAAGTCGGGCCTGGTCGCCGGCGCCTGGGCCACGGTCGCGTACGACGGAGTTCGCTGGATCATCGAGCGACTCGATCTCGTGTCGGTGAACAGCTTTCAGGCCATCCGGATCTTCGGCGCCGGTCTGACGGGTGCGAGCGCGACCGGCAACGCGGCGCTGGCGGCCGGGTGGGCCTTCCACGTCGTCAACGGATTCGGGTTTGGGCTCGCGTACGTGTTCGTGGCCGCGGGGCGTCGTTGGGAGTGGGCGGTCGCCTACGCGCTGGTACTCGAATCGTTCATGATCATGCTTTATCCGGGTTGGCTCGGGTTTTCGATGAACGGAGAATTTCTGACGGTGAGCATCACCGCCCATTTGACGTTTGGAACCGTGCTCGGCCGACTCGCTGCGAGGGTCCCGTGAACGAACCGAAATCACCGGTCGCAGCAACCGTCAATTCGTTGAACCAGCGCGGCGCACGACGGACGACGCGGGCAAGGTTGCGTGCCGGCTTCGCGTTCTTGTTCGGCACGCTTCTTCTTGCCGCGGGCTTCGTGGTGTTGTCCGAGTCTCCGGCGTCTGCCGACAACTGCAAACAATTGGTGAAATCAATTGGTGATCTTGCCAACAAAGATAAGATGAAGGACTGCCTCCGAACCGGGTCAAGGTTCGGAACCACGATCGGCACCGTGGTCGCGGTTTCAGGCACCGCCATTGCGCTGGTCGGGCTCAGCAAGCCGAAGCCGCCTCCAACAGAACCAGAAATCGTGCAAAGCACGGATGCGTGTGAACGGGCTGATCGGCGGGCAGACCGGCTGGCCAATCTGAAACGTAACCTACAGCAGCTCGAGAGCGACGTGCTGAAGGAGTTCAACGATTGTGCCGACGGGGCCCAGAAGTTCAGTCAAATGTTCCGCGACCTCAAAGAACTCAATTACCGGATGAACCAGTCCGTCTACTTGGCGCGCACTGGCAGAATAGCCGGGTCCGTCGGACTCGGACTCGGAATCGGGCTTCTCGGTTTCGCCGGCGTCGGCGCAGCCGCTGAGACAACGGCGGCGGCAGTCGGCGGTTCATTCTTGAGTAAGGCCTTGTCTACATTGACGAACCTGAGCAACGCTTTGAAGGGATCAATTGGGGTTCTAGAGGGCGCTGTGGCGACAAGTTTCGCGGACACCGCGAGCGGGTACTTGCCCGGCGAAGCCAAGCCGATCCGGCCAGGCGATCCCGGCGCTCCGGCCGTCCCCGGAGTCTCGATGGGTGGCCATACGATGGTCACGAACTTCTGGTCCAGCGATATGCGGGACGCCTTCGACAAACACTTCAATCGGCTGTTCAACATGTACCTCGAAGATGCGCAGCAGTTCAACAGGGAATGTGAGCAATGGGGTAGCTCCCGTCGTGAGCAAGTGCAGAGCCTGCGCCAAGAGATCAACGAAGAGCGCAATCGATGGACCGACGAGGCGAGAGATTGTCCTCGGCTGAAGGACGCGCTGCCTCCGGTCGAAGAACAGGCCCCCTTCGC
>JANMVY010000192.1:0-6282 GCA_031393535.1 Actinomycetes bacterium
GTCGGTGGTGCCGTGAGCGCTCCATGGCTGCACGTGGTGGATCTCGAGGAACCGCGTCGCGTTGCAGCCCGGATACCGACATGCCCGGTCGCGGTCGAGCACCAGGCGGCGGGTGTGGAGGGGCACGACCGCAGTGGCGCGGCCGATGTTCACCGGCCGGCCTTCGTGGTGCCAGACCGGCTGGACCACGCCGTCGCAGACCAGTTTGTCGAACAGGACGCTCGGGATGCCGGGACCGGCGTTGAGCCACGAACCTTCGACATCGACGTGGACGTATGCGCGGTATCGGTCGCGGCGAGCGGCGCTCGTGGCGCCCATGGCGCGTTCGCAGACATCGAGCAGCGCGTCGAGCCATGTGACGTGCTCGTTGCCGGCGTGAAACAGCCGGTCGTGGGCTTCGCGGAGCGCCGCATCGACGAGTGCGCCGTGCTCGGCGGAGGCGTCGAGGTGCAAGAAGAAGCGACCGTCGTCGTTGTAGCCGAAGCGCACTGTCCCCAGCGCCACCGCGACCTTGCGGCGATGCGCTTCGGTGTCGTCCGGCCGGTCGGGCTGCGGCCAGCGTTCGGTGAACGGTGGCGGGGTGTGGTCTGCGGGAGCGTCGTGGTCGGCGGGAGCGGCGTGGTCTGCGGGGGCGTCGCGGTCTGCGGGAGCGTCGCGGCTGAACCGGTAGCGGGCGAGTAGGTGCGACAGTTGGCTGACCGTGGCCTGCTTCGCCAAGGCACAGACTTCTGCGTCGTTGTGTGACCGCGCGTGTGCGGTGATGACCGCGACGTGGTCGACGGCCAGATCACCGTTGTCGAAGGCCGCCATGGTGATGGGCAATTCGTGGCGGCGCCGGGCGATCGCCACGATGCCCCGTGCCCGCACCGGTGAGAGACCGGTCTGCCAGGACAACCAGTGCTCGGGGGAGCGGATGCCGTGGCCGGCCCACGAGCCGCTGACCAGTGCGTCCTCGACGAGCCCGACCATACGCGCATGTAACACGTTCAGGTGACCGGAGATGGCCGACAACTCCGCCGAGATACGGTTGGCATCGACCTCTACCGGGTTCGACAAGACATGCGTCGACATAATCATAAGCGTACAGCTGTTCGACCATCGTTGCAAGGTGAAACCGTGCGCATCAGGCGGCGGTTCACGTCGGTGTTTGAACGAACGTCCAGCCGATGGCCGTTCCGGTCGTCTGCATCGAGGCGATCGCGCCACTCGGCCCGCTATTCGCCGGCGATCTGGGCGAGTTGGTCGAGGGTGTAGCCGACGACCTCGTCATAGGTCATCGCGGCGGCGCGTTGTCGGGCGGTGGCGAAGGCGGCTTGTCCGAGGCTGGTGGCGATGTGGACGCGAGCACCGTCGGGATGGCGAGCACCGTCGGGATGGCGAGCTGGCGAGCGCCCGCCGGCGTTGTCCGCGACCAACGCGTACGGAAAATGGAACGGCGCCGAGTCTGTCCATTACGTCGACCACGCCGACCGATACGACCGACAACTCGCGTCCTTCGCCGACGCGGTGCTCGAACGTGTCCAACTCGAACCGCACCATTCGGTGCTCGATGTCGGCTGCGGTTGCGGTGCCACCACGCTCACTGCGGCTCGCCTCGCCCGCGCAGCGCTCGGTGCGGATCTGTCCGCGCCGCCGCTCGAGGTCGCGGCCGGTCTGGCTCGCTCGGAGTCGGTCGACAATGCCGAGTTCATGGTCGCAGGTGCACAGACATTCGCGTTCGCCGCGGGGGCCTTCGACTTTGTCATCAGTCAGTTCGGTTTGATGTGCTTCGACGACCCCGTGGCCGCGTTCGCAAACCTTCGGCGTGCGCTCGCGCTCGGTGGTCGGGTCGTGTTCGTCGGTTGGCAAGGGCTCGAGGCCAACGAATTGGTCTCGGTCGTCGGCCGCGCGGTTACGCACCATGTCGCGCTTGCCGATCTCGGTGGGCTGGACGGCGGGCCGGGCATGTTCGCGCTCAAAGATCCGGACGAGACGACCGCGCTATAGCGGCCTCGTCGCCGAGTGATCGGATCGTTCCCGACATCCGATGCGTAGACGAGGCGTCACGAGGGTTGATGTTCGGGACGAACACGTGTCTGCGGTATCACCCGCCTACTACCCGCCCCGCTACCCGCCCACCAATGCCGAGCGCGAGAGTTGCACGAGCGTCCGCACCGACGCGTCGTTGTCGGCGCAGCACCTTGCCCAGTGCTCACGCCGGGCGCGTTCCCTTGAGCGTCACCAAATGCATCACGCGCCGCTCGGTGTAATCGGGAACCGCAAAGTGCTGCGTGCTCCGGTTGTCGAAGAACACGAGGTCACCTTCGCACCAGCGCACGCGGCACTGCACCTCGGGGTTGTGCGCCTGCGCGTACAGTTGCTCGAGGATCGCCTCGCTCTCCTTGTGTGACACGCCGACAATGTGCGACGCCGACGCGGCGTCCACGTACAGCACCTGGCGACCCGTCGCGGGATGGGTACGAACAACCGGGTGTTCGACCGGCGGCAGGCGACGACGCATCGTGTCGAGGTCGAAATCACTGTTCCCGCGATCGACTGCGAGCCGCAAGGTGCGCGTGACGTCGTGCACCGCCCGGAGGCCTTCGACGTAACGCTTCATCGGCTCGCTGAGGTTTGTGTACGCGTCGTACATGTTGGCGAAGCACGTGTCGCCACCCGTCGACGGGATCTTCACCGCGTTGAGCGCCGAGGCCATCGTCGGCTTGGGAAGGAATGGATTGTCGCTGTGCCACCGGTCGGCGCCGTCGCCTTTCGGGTGCACCTGGTCGAGCACATTTATCTCGGGTGGGCCACCGTGCTTGGTCGGCACCGATGACAAGTGCACCTCGCCGAACTGCTTGGCGAACGCGACGTGTTCGGTCTCGTCGAGGAACTGCGATCGAAAGACCAGAACCTGGTGGGTCAGCAGTGCGTTGTGGATCTCATCGATCCGCGCCGCGTCGAGCGGTTCGCGAAGACCGATGCCGGAGACTTCCGCGCCGATGCTCGATGTGAGCCTGGTGATCTCGAGCGTGCTCATGGTTCCCCCGGTGACGATGTTCGGCACCCGCTGTCGGCGATAGCTCATGAAACGAGGCACGCAAGGGCCCGCGCCCGCGTGCGACCTGGAACGGCCGAGCTGCATGGCAACGTATCCGAGAAACTCAGCGCGGCGTGTCGCCGCTGCCCAGGTGTCACCGCCCCAGGGGGGCATATGCACCGCCCGCAGCACGGCCACCCGAAGAACGACGCCACCGCGACGTGGGTCTCGTCGTCGAGGAACTGGTTGGGGAACGCCAGCACCTGGTGTTCGTACAACGCGTGCAACGACAAAGCCCGACGAAAGCCGTCGGTTCGGCTCGGTGGCGCAACGACCAGCGGAAGCTCGTGGCCGTCTACGATGCACGAGTGACCATTCGGGTGGTGTACGCGGAGGACAGCGCCCTGTTGCGAGAAGGCGTCGCTCGACTCCTCGAAACGTCGAAAGACCTCGACCTCCTCGGCACCTGCGGCACCTACGACGAATTGCTGGCCCTCGTCGAAGCCACGACCCCCGACGTGGTGATAACCGACATCCGCATGCCTCCCACGTGCACTGATGAGGGCATCCGCGCGGCGAACGCCCTGCGCCACACCCATCCCACGTTGGGCGTGGTCGTCTTGAGCCAGTACGCAGATCCCGCGTACGCCCTTGCGTTGCTCGAGCACGGCTCGGCCAAGCGCGCATACCTGCTGAAAGACCGGGTGGCCCACACGCAACAACTCGTCGAGGCCGTGCGCGCGGTGCACGCCGGCGGATCGGTCATCGACCCCACCTTGGTCGACGAGCTCGTCGCGGCGCGCTCGCGCCAGCCGCCGTCGCCCCTGCAGCATCTCACCGCCCGCGAGAAGGACATCCTGCACGAGATGGCCCAGGGTCGTAGCAACGCGGCCATCGCCGGGCGTCTCGGCCTCACCGAGCGAGCGGTCGAGAAGCATTCCAACTCGATCTTCGCCAAGCTGCACCTCAACGAGGAACCCGACGTCAACCGACGGGTCAAGGCCGTCTTGGTGTACCTGACCGATGGCAAACACCAGCGGTAGCGGCCAAGCGGGGGGTGCTACCCCACCCCCGCGGGCGGCGGTGGCCCCCTTCTCTCCGGCGGACGCCCACGCGACAATGGTGGCCATGGAGCGTGTCCCCGTGCTCATCGTCGACGACCAGGAGACGTACCGCAGCGCGCTCCGCGCGGTACTGGCCCGCCTCGCCGGGTTCGAGCTCGTCGCCGAGGCGACCTCGGGTGAACACGCCGTCGAGCTCGCAGCCGCGCTGCGACCGGCCCTCGTGCTCATGGACATCAACATGGGAGGCATCGACGGGCTCGAGGCGACCGCCCTCATCACGAGCACGAATCCTGATGTGCTGGTGGTGCTCGTGTCGACCTACACGCCCGAGCAGCTCCCGCCGCGGGCCCGCACCTGTGGTGCCGCGGCCTATATCAACAAGGACGAGCTCAGCCCCCGCCTCGTGCGGCGCATCTGGACAGATCGCGGCGATCCGGCCTGGCTGGCTTCCTGAGTTGCACCGCTACCCGCAAAACAGTTCCTGAACAGGGCCTCTGGTCACGCCGTGGAACGGCGACACCGCGCTGATCAGGAGGTGGTTACTCGATGGCCGTGAGACTCGCGGCCCGTGTGGCGCCTGCATGAGGGGCCGGGTGTCGTACTTGACCTCTCGTGAATTCCACGAGGGCAACGATCGTGATCGCGGCCGTTGCGATGAGCGCGATGCCGACTGCCGCCGGGTAGTCGCCGTACCCGTCGGGTTCGCCGACTTCGGCGGCAATGCCTACGAACAAAGCAGCGATTCCCGCAACTTGACCAAGAGCCAGAAGGGCGACGAAGCGTCGTCCTGACGCTATGGCGACCATCACGAGCCCTACGCCGATCACGGTCATCCACAGCGGCAACGCCCACGCCACGAGCGTTGCAGCTACGCCGACGCAGCTGACGATCAGCCCGGTCCTCCGCAGACCCCTGCGACCACCTTCCTGCGTCGCCCATGACGCGGCTGCGACGATCAGCACCGATCCGATGAGCAGCGCCACGTTGAACGCCACATATGACCAATGGCCGAGACCGCCATCGACCCTGGTCTCTCCGAAGCCGTACGCGGCCACGCCCAGCCATGCGAGCCCCGCTACCAGGCTGATGATCCGCTGCCCGTCGTTCGCCATTTCGCCATCTCCTCACATCGTGTTCGCCCTACAGACGTCGACGGTGCGCTCGTAGGTGACAGGCGACGAGAAAAATGCACGTGCGATCAGCCGCTGCGGTCAGACATCCCGAGGGCGGTCGATCTCGAAGGGTTGCGCAACTGCGCGGGGGTGGTACGGCCTTCTACCGGAGCGAGGTCCCACGAGGACGATCGCGCATCAGGAGCGGAATATGTTGCGCACGAAGGCTGCGACGATGACGGAAAGGATGATCACGATGGCGATTCCGGCGAGGACCACGAGGCGAGCATAGGACTTCACCCGAAGCCGTGACCGGTTCCCCGCATCACGACCCCACCGGGATGCACCCCCGGATGCGCGTGCCGGACCCCGCAGTCGACTCGACCTCGAGGGTGCCGCGCATCGCGCCCACACGATCGGCCATGTTGATGAAGCCGTGGCCCCTGCCCGCAATACCGGCCGCGTCGAAGCCGGCACCGTTGTCGGCAACCTCGAAGCACAGCTGGTCGGCCGGTTCGCGCCACAGGCGGATGTCGATTTGTGCGCTCTCGCCTGCGTGTTTGTTCGCGTTCTGGATCGCCTCGAGGCAACAGAAGTAGACCGCGGCTTCGATGTCGGCGGAGTGCCGTTCGACATCCTCGCAATGCACCGTGGTGGTCAGCGTCGAGCGGGTTGCGGCGGCGGGCAGCGCCTGCGCGAGCCCTCCCGACATGAGCAACGGCGGGAAGATCCCGTGCGCGAGCGCCCGCAGCTCGGCGATCGCTCCCTGGAGGTCGCCTTTGAGCTCGTCGAGCAACGACAACGCGTCGGCCGGGTCGTCCTCGACCGCGTCGCGGGCCAATCGCACCTTCACCGCCAACGCGACGAGGTGCTGTTGCGCGCCGTCGTGCAGGTTCCGTTCGAGCTTGCGTCGCTCGGCATCACCGGCGGCGACGATGCGGGCGCGCGACTCCTGAAGGTCGGCGTTGCGTTCCTCGAGCTCGTCGAGCGATGCCTGCAACGCAGAGTCGAGGTTGACGTTGTGCAATGCGAGCGCGACCTGACGCGACAACTCGGTCAAGGTGAGGTCGCCGTCCTCATTGAACGG
>JANMVY010000215.1:0-6496 GCA_031393535.1 Actinomycetes bacterium
GCGCTCGGGGTCGCCCGCCTCGTCGCACCGCTCGAGGCCGCGCTCGACGCGCAAGAGCTGCGACCGCTCGACGACGACATCGAAGTACCGCTGGTGCGCGTGCTCGCGAAGATGGAGATCGTCGGTGTCGGGGTCGATCTCACCGAGTTGCGAGCGATCCGCGATCACCTCGTCGGCGAATGCGAACGGCTCCGGGCGCTCGTCGTCGCCGATGCCGGCGCCGAGTTCAACGTCAACTCCACCAAACAACTCGGCGAGGTGCTTTTCGAACGGCTCGGCTTGCCGCCGCAGAAGAAGAACAAGACCGGCTACTCGACCGACGCGCAAGCGCTCGAGAAGCTGCGCGGCTCGCATCCGATCATCGGGCACCTTCTCGACTACCGCGAGGTCGAGAAGCTGCGGTCGACCTACGGCGAGGGCCTGCTCGCCTTCGTCGGAGCCGACCATCGCATCCATGCCACGTTCAACCAGACCGTGGCGCGCACCGGACGGTTGTCGAGCGACCAGCCGAACCTGCACAACATCCCGGTTCGCAGCGAGACGGGTCGCACATTCCGCAAGGCGTTCGTTCCTGCCTCCGGCTTCGAGCTCCTCGTGGCCGACTACAACCAGATCGAGCTCCGTTGCATAGCGCACCTGGCCGAGGATCCGGGCCTCGTCGCCGCCTTCACCGCGGGCGAGGACATCCACAACGCCACCGCGGCGCGTGTCTTCCACGTTGATCCTCATGCCGTCACCACCGAACAGCGCGCCAAGGCCAAAATGGTGAGCTACGGCCTCGCCTACGGCATGGAGGCCTACGGTCTCGCTCAGCGGCTCGCGATCTCGACCGGCGAGGCGGCCGAGATCCTCGAAGCGTATTTCGTCGCGTTCCCTTCGGTGAAGGAGTACATGGAACGCACCGTCGCCGAGGCGCGTTCGCGTGGGTACACCGAGACGCTCTTCGGTCGCCGACGCCAGATCCCCGAACTCTCGTCGGGCAACTTCCGCATCCGCCAGGCGGGTGAGCGTCAGGCGATGAACGCCGGCATCCAAGGGCTCGCGGCCGACATCTTCAAGGTCGCGCTCGTGCGGCTCGATCGCGCGCTCGAGACCCGGGCCGCGCGCAGCCGCATCGTCTTGCAGGTGCACGACGAGATCGTGCTCGAAATCGCACCCGAGGAGCGCGAGGACATCACTGCGCTCACCGTGGCGACCATGCGGGGCGCCTACGAGATGCGGGTGCCGCTCGAGGTGAACGTGGCCGTCGGGGCCACGTGGGCTGCGGCGAAGGGTTGACGATCGCTCAAGCGGATGGTGCCGCGCGCCGATGCGTCGATGGGACCGCGCACACGGCCGAGATGACAGGGCGTGTCGCGGATCGGAGGCCCGATGGCCGGCAGCTCGTATGACAGACACCGCATGAGCCTCGGGTGGGTGCTCGCGCTGATCGTGATCCTCTCGGCCCTCACTTCGGGCGCGATCGCGGTTGCGACGTCCGACTCGTGCGGCGGGTACAACCACGCAAAGGAATGGCGGTACCTTCCGCCCCATTGGGTGTGCCGATAGGTGTCGACGGCGAACCGGTAACGTCCCGGCCGATGCCGCAGCAAGACGACGCACGGGGATCGCACTGGTTCGAGGGATTGGCCGAGCATCTCGGTTCGGCGTACCTACGGTATTCGTTCACCTACGGCACCGAGCAGGAGGTCGACTTCCTCGTCGACGTGCTCGGTCTCGAGCCCGGTATGCGGGTGCTCGACGTCGGCTGTGGGCCGGGACGCCATGCGCATGCGCTCGCGCGGCGGGGGATCCTCGTGCACGGCGTCGACATCTCGGAACGGTTCGTGGCAATTGCGGTCGCGTCTGCGCCTGCGGGAGCGACTTTCGAGCGGGCCGATGCGCGCCGCCTCGGTCACGATCAGGGCTTCGACGCGGCGATCTCGTTGTGCCAGGGCGCGTTCGGACTCGCGGCGCTGCCCGGCGACCCACCCGACGATGACCCCGACGGTGTGATCCTGCGGGCGATGGCGCGCGCGGTGGTGCCAGGTGGCCGGTTGGCCGTGAGCGCGTTCTCGTCGTACTTCCAGGTGCGGCATCTCGAAAGCGGCGCGGCAACGTTCGACGCCGCGGCCGGGGTGAACCACGAGCGCACCGAGATCCGCGACGAGGCTGGCGCAGTGGCCGAGGTCGATCTGTGGACGAGCTGCTTCACCCCGCGTGAGTTGCGTCTGCTCGCGCGCGACGCCGGGCTCGAGGTCGCGGCGGTCTGGGCGGTGCGGCCGGGCGAGTACACCCGCTGCGTGCCCGATCTGGAGCACGAGGAGTTCCTTCTCGTCGCCCGACGCCCGTCACGATAGGCTTACGCTCCGAATGGGCAGATCGCTCGTTCCATCCGACCGGTCTGCGACTCACCTCCGGGTCGATTCGCAGCCCTGCTTGCTCCGAGAAAGTCAGTCCATTGTCCGAAGCCACTCTCACGACCTTCACCGACTCCAGCGCCTTTGGCACATTCGACGAAAACGGGGTGTACACGCCCCGCGTCGTCGTCGAGAACGATCTCGCCGATGACGCGCTCGATGACGCCTACGCCGCAACCATGGTGGTCGTCGAAGACGGCCAGATCGTCGAAGGCACGGTCGTCAAGGTCGATCAGGATGAGGTTCTGCTCGACATCGGCTACAAGTCCGAAGGCGTCATCCCCGCCCGCGAGCTGTCGATCCGCAACGACGTCGATCCTCACGAGGTCGTGTCGCTGGGTGAGCGCGTCGAAGCCCTTGTCCTGCAGAAGGAGGACAAAGAAGGGCGCCTCGTCCTGTCGAAGAAGCGCGCGCAGTACGAGCGCGCCTGGGGCAAGATCGAAGAGATCAAGGCCCGCGAGGGTGTGGTGTCCGGGCCGGTCATCGAGGTGGTCAAGGGCGGGCTCATCGTCGACATCGGCCTGCGAGGCTTTCTGCCCGCATCGCTCGTCGAGCTGCGCCGCGTGCGCGACCTGCAGCCGTTCGTCGGCCGCGTGCTCGAGGCGAAGATCATCGAGCTCGACAAGAATCGCAACAACGTCGTGCTGTCACGTCGGGCGTATCTCGAAGAGACCCAGAAGGACCAGCGCGAGCAGTTCCTCGACAACCTCAAGCCGGGCGAGGTCCGCAAGGGTGTTGTGTCGTCGGTCGTCAACTTCGGCGCCTTCGTCGATCTCGGCGGCATGGACGGTCTCATCCACGTGTCCGAGCTGTCGTGGAAGCACGTCGATCACCCCGGCTCGGTCGTGGCCGTGGGTGACGAGGTCACGGTGCAGGTCCTTGAGGTCGATCTCGACCGTGAGCGCATCAGCCTCTCGTTGAAGGCCACCCAGCAGGATCCGTGGCAGGCGTTCGCCTCCAATCACCGCGTTGGCGAGCTCGTCTACGGCCGGGTCACGAAGCTGGTGCCGTTCGGCGCCTTCGTGCAGGTGGGCGACGGCATTGAGGGTCTGGTCCACATCTCCGAGATGTCGGCTCATCACATCGATCTGCCCGAGCAGGTGGTCACTCCCGGCGAAGAGCTCTGGGTCAAGATCATCGATCTCGATCTCCAACGTCGCCGTATCAGCCTGTCGATCAAGCAGGCGGCCGAGGGTGGCATCGTGGCCGCCGAGTACCAAGAGCACTTCGGCGAGCACGCCTACGACTCCGAGGGCAACTACATCGGCACGCCGTCCGAAGGCCAGCAGGCCTGGGAGGAATACTTCGCCGAGCATGGCGAAGGCGAGGCCGAAGCGCCCGAGGCCGAAGCGCCCGAGGCCGAAGCCGAAATCGCCGGCTGAGCCGCCGGCCCGAGGTCCGGGCTTCACCGACGAACATTCTTTGCACAACGAGCGCCGCCCGCGAGGGCGGCGCTCGACGCGTTCAGGACCCCGATCGGTTGGCCCAGGCCAGGTCCGGGCGCTGCTCGTGACCGAGTTGCGGCCGTGACGACGTTGGGCGCGCGCTGATCGTCACGCGATTTCCGCTCAACGAGCGCCCACCTCGTGCCGACGTTGACGGGGAGCCCAATAGGTCATGTCGCCCACGCCGGGTGACCCAGGCCCTCAATTCGGGCCGACCGGATCCGAAATGACTTCAGGTCCGATTTTTCACGAGGAACGAGGTCGCGGTGAGTTCTCGCAGAACGATGGTGCTGATCGCGGCGATCGCCATGGGTGCGCTCGCCGCGTTCGTGCTCCGGAACTACATCAAGGATCAGGAGCAGAAGGCCAACCCCAACCCGGTCGATGTCTGGGTCGTGACCTCCGACGTCAAACGTGGGGAACCGTTCTCGTCCGCCAAGGGCGTTATCAAAAAGCAGACGATGCCCGTCAAGTACCGGCCGTCGACCTTCATCGAGGACCTGAAGTCGCTCGAAGGCAAGGTGTCGGCCACGAACCTCGCCGCGAACCAGGTCCTCGTCAAGGACATGTTCGTCAGCTCCGACATCGCGTCGACCGGGCTGCGCGACCGCCTCGGAGCGGGCCAGGTCGCGATCGCAGTGCCGATCGAAGGGGTGCGCGCCGTCGGTGGTCTGCTCCAGCCCGGCGACGAGGTCAACATCCTCGTGACCCCGGCGAACACGAACGCAGCCAGCGCCGGCACGGAAGGCAAACCGGTCGCCGCAACTGGGGCGACCGGCCCCGTCGATCCCACGAAGTCGCCCTACACCCTGGGCGCCCGTTACCTCTATCAGCAGGTCCGCATCCTGAGCATCGGATCGTCGGTGCGCCCCCAGCCGGGCGAAGCAGCGGTGGCAAGCACCGCGTCTTCGGCGACAGTGGCCACGAGCGGCGGGTCGATCGTGTTCGAGGTGCCGGCGGACGCGGCCCAGGTCATCGCCTCGATCGATCCGGCCAGCTTCTACCTGACGTTGATCCCGAAGAGCTGGAACCTGACGGCGATGCCGTCGCTCAAGGTCGAAGATCTGAAGAACGGGGCGCTGCTGCCGGGCGAGGACCCGAACAGGCTCACGCCCTACGGCGCCAAGGGGTACACGAACGGGGCCGTCGGCACGACCTCGGGTACTCCGACAACCACCACCACCGCAAAGGTCAAGTGACATGTCCTCATTCTTCGCCGAGGAACCGGATTGGTACCGCGCGGAGGCTCACGGGCAGTCGAACACTGCGACGGAGCCAACTCGTGTGCCGGTTCCGGCCCCGGCTCCTGCATTGCGCATCGCCGTCGCTCTGATCGAGCGCGACCCCAACCTTCGTGGCCGCTTGGCCGGCCAGCTCGGTCAAGGAGTGAGCATGTTCTCGTCGATCGACGAGCTCACGGGACGACTCAACGGCACGCCGGTCGTGGTGATCCTCGGTCCGTCGTGCATCCAGGACGGGGCACTCGCGGGAGTCGACCGCCTGATCCAGACGCGCAGCGAGGTCGGGGCGATCCTGATCTCGCCGGAGTTGTCCACCGCGCTGCTCCAAACGGCGCTGCGAGCCGGCGTCAAGGACGTGCTCACGCTGCCGGTCAGCGCCGACCAGATCTTCGAAGCGGTCGAGCGTGTCGCGAACTCGCTGAAGGCCGCGCCCATCCCGCAGTTCTCCGGCAACTCGCAGGATGACCACGATCCGGGCGAGGTCGGCCAGGTCATCACGGTGTTCTCGACGAAGGGCGGGGCGGGCAAATCGGTGATCGCCGCGAACCTCGCGGTGTTGCTGGCCCTGCGCAGCGATCGCCCGGTGTGCCTGGTCGACGCCGACCTTCAGTTCGGCGACGTCGCGGTCATGCTCAAGCTCGCACCACAACACACGATCGTCGACGCGGTTGCTTCGCTCGACCGACTCGACGCCTCGTTGATACAGAGCCTGTTGACCCTGCATCCCGCGTCCGGGTTGCATGTTCTCGCGGCACCGCTCGAGCCCGCGTTCGCCGATCAGATCGGTGCGGCGGAGATGGTGAAGATCATCGGGCTCCTGCGTCGGGTGTGCTCGCACGTCGTCATCGATACACCGGCGTACTTCAACGACGTCGTGCTCGGCCTCATCGAGGTGAGCGACGACGTGCTCTTGATCGCGGGCATGGACGTGCCGAACATCAAGAATGTGAAGATCGGTCTGCAGACGCTGCGGCTCCTCAACACGCCCAAGGAGAAGCTGCGGCTCGTCCTGAATCGTGCGAACTCGAAGGCGAAGCTCGACGTGAGCGAGGTCGAACGAACGTTGCAGGTGACCGCCGACGCGCTGATCCCGAGCGACGTCGTCGTTCCGCAGGCGGTGAACAAGGGTGTGCCCGTCGTGCTGGCCGCGCCACGTTCGTCGGTCACCAAGGCGCTCGAGGAACTCGCTGATCTCTTCTTGCCGGCCGAAGTCGGAAAGCGCCGCCGGCGCTGAGTGAAGGAGCGCCGCCGGCGCTGAGTGAAGGAGCGCCCGGTTCCATGCACGAGACCACGATGACCGAACGGCCCCACGCCTGAAGGTCAGGGAGCGGAAATGTCGCTGTACAGACGATTGCACGAGGTCCAGCAAGCGCCCGCGAGCGGCAACGCCGCGTCGCACCGCGACCCTGTG
>JANMVY010000240.1:0-4392 GCA_031393535.1 Actinomycetes bacterium
ACCACCTTCATGCCGGCGAGGAGCGTGTCGTTGATGATGTCGAGCGCGGGCGTGGACACGAGCGCGAGCTCGAGGTCGTTGTCGAGGCCGTCGCGGTCGCCGTCGATGATGCGTTGCGAAAGTCGACGTTCGAGTGTCCAGCCGGTGCGGTCCTCTTTGACCGCCGTGTGCACCTTCACGTCGGCGAACACTTCGAGCAAGGTCTGCAGCGGGTCGTAGCTCGGGTTGGTGTGATCGCCGCCTGCGAGACCACGGTGGTCCCATACGAGATCGAGGCACACTTGGCGCTGCTCGTCGGGCACCTTCACCAGCGGGATGATCTTGCCGGCGTGCACGATCGCGGAGTCGAGCCCGGCCTGCACGCATTCGTGGAGGAACACGCTGTTCAGCACGTGACGCGCCGCGGGGTTGAGGCCGAAAGACACGTTCGACACCCCGAGGGTGGTGTACACCCCGGGCAGCTCGGCCTTGATGCGCCGAATCGCGTCGATTGTCGCGATGCCGTCGCGCCGCAGAGTGTCATCGCCAGTCGAGAGCGGGAACGTGAGCGCGTCGAAGATCAGGTCGCTCGGTTCGAGGCCGTAACGGTCGACGGCGAGATCGTGGATGCGATGCGCGATGCGCAACTTCCACTCGACGTCGCGCGCTTGGCCTTCCTCGTCGATGAGCAGGCAGATGACCGCGGCGCCGTACTGCTTCGCCAGGGTGAACACGCGGTCGAGGCGCGACCCCTTTGCTTCGCCGTCTTCGAGGTTGGCCGAGTTGAGGATGGCACGGCCGCCGATGTGTTGCAGGCCGGCCTCGACCACCTCGGGCTCGGTGGAGTCGAGCACCAATGGCGCGGCCACTTGTGTCGCAAAGCGCGACGCGATCTCGTGCATGTCGGCGGTACCGTCACGCCCGACATAGTCGACGCACACGTCGAGTACGTGTGCGCCTTCCTTGACCTGATCGCGCGCCATCTGCAAGCAGGTGTCCCAGTCGCCTTCGAGCATCGCGTCGCGGAACTTCTTCGAACCGTTCGCGTTGGTGCGCTCGCCGATGATGAGGAACGACGTGTCCTGATCGAACGGCACGAGTGAGTAGATCGACGTGGCGCCGGGTTCGTGCTCGGGCGTGCGGCGGGCCGGAGTGAGGTTCTTGCAGCGGTCGACGACGGCCTTGATGTGCGCGGGTGTCGTACCGCAGCAGCCACCGATCACGCTCACGCCGAGCTCGGTGACGAACCGTTCGTGGAAGTCCGCGAGCTGATCGGGAGTGAGGTCGTAGTGCATGTGCCCGTCGACCACCGATGGCAGACCCGCGTTGGGAAGACACGAGATGGGCACGCGGCTGTGCTGGGAGAGCACGCGGAGGTGCTCGCTCATCTCGGCCGGACCGGTGGCGCAGTTGATGCCGACGACGTCGGGACCGAGCGGTTCGAGCGCGGCGAGCGCGGCTTGGATCTCGGTGCCCGGCAACATCCGCCCGGTGAGCTCGATCGTGACCTGGAGTTGGATGGGTACGATGCGGCCCGCGTCGGTCATCGCGTCGCGACAACCGGCCATGGCGGCCTTGCACCCGAGCAGATCGAACTGGGTCTCTATGAGGAACAAGTCGACGCCACCGTCGAGCAACCCGCTTGCCTGGCGCCGGTACGCGCGGCGCAGATCGTCGTAGGTGATCTGGCCGAGCGACGCGAACTTGGTACCCGGGCCGATCGAGCCGGCGACCCAAACGCCGTACTCGTCGGCGACCTTGCGAGCGATGCGCGCGTTGGCGAGCGTGATCTCGATGTCGCGATCGGCGATGCCGTACTCGGCGAGCGGGATCGAGAACGACCCGAAGGTGTTGGTTTCGATCGCGTCGACGCCGATCTCGCAATAGGTGCGATGGAACCGCTCGATCACGTCGGGCCGAGTGACGCCGAGGATCTCGTTGCACCCCTCGAACTCGGGTCCTCCGAAGTCGTCGGCCGTGAGGTCCTGCTCCTGTAACCAGGTGCCGGTTGCACCGTCGTAGATGACGACCCGCGACCGGACGGCGTCGAGAAAGGTTTCACCCATGAGCCGCGAGGCTATCGGTGGGTCACCGGGGCTCCAGCACGCCGTTAGGATCGTCGCCCGATGAAGATCTACACACGCACGGGCGATGACGGCACCACCGGCCTGTTCTACGGCGGCCGGGTCCCCAAGGACTCTGACCTGCCCACCGCATACGGCAGCGTCGATGAGGCGCAGGCGTTTCTCGGCCTCGCACGCGCCGAAGCGGCCGACCCCGAGTTGGCGCGCATCCTGCTGGGCCTGGCTCGCGATCTGTACGTGATCATGGCCGAGCTCGCGACTGCCCACGAGAACCGCCACAAGCTGACCGACGACGTGTCTCGCACCTCGCAGGCCATGGTCGATGCGCTCGAGCCGCTCATCGACGACATCACCGCACGCTTCGCCATGCCCACCGAGTTCGTCATCCCGGGCGAGACGCGCGTGGGCGCCCTGCTCGATGTGGCGCGCACGGTGGTACGTCGAGCCGAGCGGGCCACGGTGGGCGCGACCGATTCGACGTCGTTCGCCCTCATGTACCTCAATCGCCTCTCCGACCTCCTGTGGGCGCTCGCTCGTTGGCAGGACGGCGTGGCAGTCCTCGCGAAGGACGTCACCAGCGACACCTCGCACCCGAAAGGTTCCTCATGACCATCTCATTCAGCGCGGCTACGAAAGCGCCGGCGTCGGCCGTGGTGGTGCTCGGCGTGTTCGCCGATCGTGCCGATTCTCGTCCGGCCGACCTCGACTGGGTCGCGATCGAGGCCCGTGGGTTCGAACCGAAGCTCGGCCAGGTGCAGATCGTCGAAGGCGGGGCGCGGGCACGCGCGGGGCTGACTGCGATCGTCGGCCTCGGCCCGGTCGCCGATCTCGACGTCAACGGTGTGCGGCGCGTCGGCGTGGCGCTCGGTCGCGCGTTGCGCAAACACGTCACCATCGCCACACCGTTGCTCGAGGATCTCGCAGCGTCGATCGATGCGGCGACAGCCGCGCAAGCGTTCGCGGAAGGGGTGGTGCTCGGTACGTACGGATTCGACAAGTACCGCAGCGACCCCAAACCAGCGGCCTTGAAGCGTGCGGTGCTCGTCGGTTCGAACGCCCGGGTGTGGGGCCCGGCCGCCGCGCGCGGTGCCGCGGTGGGCGACGCTGTCTGTTGGGCCCGCGACCTGGTCAACGAGCCCGGTGGAGCAATGACCCCACCCGAGCTTGCCCGGGTGGCGGCGGCCAAAGCTCGCGGGGCCGGGCTCACCGTACGGGTGCACACCGAGGCCGCGATCGCACGCATGCGCCTCGGCGGTCTGCTCGGCGTCAACCGCGGGTCGACCATGCCACCGCGGCTCGTCGAGATCATCTACGAGCCGGCCGGGCGGCCCACGGGCACGCTGGCGCTCGTGGGCAAGGGCATCACGTTCGACTCGGGCGGGCTCTCGCTCAAGACCGGCGTCGGCATGATGACCATGAAGTGCGACATGGCCGGCGCGGCGGCCGTTTTCGCCGCGATGACTGTGTTGCCGATCGTGAAGCCCAAGGCCCGGGTTCACGCGTGGGTGCCCATCACCGACAACATGACGGGGGGCGACGCCACGCGTCCGGGCGACGTGCTGCGCATCCGCAATGGCAAGACCGTCGAGGTGCTCAACACCGACGCCGAGGGTCGTCTCGTGCTGGCCGACGCGTTGTCGCTCGCGAGCGAGACGAAACCTGACGCGATCGTCGACCTCGCCACCCTCACCGGTGCATGCCTTGTTGCGCTCGGATCGTCGATTGCCGGGCTCATGAGCAACAACGACGCCTGGTCGTCCAAGGTGCGGGCGGCAGCCGACCTCGCGGGCGAGCGGGTGTGGCCGCTGCCGTTGCCCCCGGACTACCGCAAGCAGATCGATTCGCCCGTCGCCGACATGAAGAACATCGGTGGGGCGTACGCCGGCAGTCTCACCGCGGGCTTGTTCCTCCAAGAGTTCGTGGCCCCCGGCATCCCATGGGCGCATCTCGACATCGCCGGCCCCGCGTTCCTCGACGCCGAGGAGCCCGATCAACCGCGCGGCGGTACCGGCTTCGGCGTACGCCTGCTCGTCGAGTTGGCGCGCACGTTCTCGAAGGACTGACTGCACGCCCGTCGCGCGCGCGGTGCGAGCAGCCCGCGCCGCGCCGCACCGCGTCACGACGCGGCGCGCGAGGCCTCGTGGCGCGCCGCGTCGCGTCACGACGCCGCGCGCGAGGCCTCGTGGCGCCGGAGCTCTTCGTTGGTCCACTCGTCATGGGCGACGCGCAGCGATGACGGGAGCCGGCTGACTTGCGTGCGGTTCAGGGGAGGCAAGCGGCGGCGTACGTCGATGACGTGGTCGTTGTGGGCCCGCGCGACACCGAACTG
>JANMVY010000244.1:0-1711 GCA_031393535.1 Actinomycetes bacterium
GTGCAGATGCCCGATCAGGACCACTACCTCACCGAGTGGGACGAGCCGGTCGACTTCCGGTACTTCGGCAATCGCAACACCACGCCGTATTTCGTGCTGGCCGCGTGGTCGGGCAAGCAGCCGGCCGATCTCGGCGCGCGCTCGTGGGCCCCGACAGGTTTTGCCGGGCTGCGCGAGTTCGATCCGGCGACGCTGCAGACCACTGCGCACCTGGCGAGCGACGACGTGCACTTCGATGCCGACGGCAACTTCTCGATCCGCGTGTCGCGCACGCCCCCGCCCGACGGTGGCGATTGGCTGCCCTTGCGCGACGACTCCGTCGGCCTGCTGCTGCGCGTGGTGCACCATCGTCGTGACGAGGAGATCGCGCCCACGGTGCACGTCGAGCGACTCGACGGCGCCGCGCCGCGTCCGCTGACGGCGGCTCAGGCCAGCGCCGGCTTGGCGAAGCTTGGGCAATGGCTGCTCAGTTACAGCGAGCTGGTTCGCATGTGGTGGCACGACAACTTCTCGCAGCGCCCGAACCATCTGCGCTTCTCGCGCAAGACCTACTTGAGCAACGGCGGCGTACCCGATCGCCACTTTGCGTTCGGCGCATGGCAGTGCGCCGACGACGACGCACTCGTGATCGAGTTCACCGCCCCTGAGTGCGAACAGTGGATCTTCCAGTTGTGCAACATCTGGCACGAGAACCTCGACAACTACGAAGACGGCCAGGGGTACATCAACAAGTTCATGGCCATTGCCGACGCCGATGGCGTGATGCGAATCGTGGTGAGCCGCGTCGACCCAGGTGTGGGGCCGAACTGGGTTGATCCCTACGAGCACAACCGCGGGCTCATGGGACTTCGGTTCATCAAGGCGGTGACCCCGCCGGTGGTCACCGTGTATCGCCTGGTGGCCGACGAGTTGCATCGCTGCGGTTGGGCAGCGCTCACCGACGCAACGATGTACGCCGGCGAACACACCGACTGAGGATCTTCAGAAGATGACGGTGACCTTGCCGCCGACGCTGGGGCTACCCGCGAGCTCGAGCGCCCGCGGTACCTCTTCGAACGGAACGCGGTCGGTGATCATCGGGGCGAACCGCTTCCAGTGCTCGTTGATCGCCGGAGCGACGTCCGCGAACTCCGTCGGGTAGGCGAGCGACGACGTGAACCGCAATTCCTTGGTGAGAAACGTCACGAGGTCGAATTGCACCGGCTTCTTGTGTACGCCGACGACAACGGCAGTCGCGTGTGTGCGCGCGCCCCGCAGGATGGTGTCGATCACCTGAGGCACGCCTGCGGCATCGATCCAGATGTCGGTGTCGGCAACCGGTGCGCCCAGCACGTGCGTGGTGCCGTGGCGCTCACGGAGCGCGGCGATCACGTCCTCGCCGGCGAGGATGCCTGCGTCGGCTCCCAAGGAGCGTGCGAGCTCGAGGCGCACAGGGGAGAAGTCGACCGATACCACATCGCGCACACCGCGAAGCTTGCACCAGGCCGCGATGCCGGCGCCGACCGGACCGGCACCGAACACGACCACGCGACTGTCGGACGTCGTCTCCGCGCGGTTGACGGCATGCAGCGCGACCGACAGCGGCTCGGTGAGCGCGGCCACGTCGAAGGGCACCTCGGGTCGGATCTCGAAGATGTCGACGCCAAGCCGCGCGTTTCGCAGCGCGACGAGATCGCTGAGCGCACCCTGTGAGCCGCCGCTCCCCGTGGCG
>JANMVY010000252.1:0-5443 GCA_031393535.1 Actinomycetes bacterium
GCTCGGTGAGCGCGCGGCCGATGCCACTCGCCGCGCCGGTGACCACGGCCACCTTTCCTTCGAGTTCCTTCATCGCCATCGCGGGCCCCCTTCGTCGAACGCGGTCGAGGCTATGCCATGCTGCGTGACGGCGGCGGCGCCAAGGGCGTCAGCCTGCGGGCCGACCAGCCACGACGAAAGGTTCACCATGATCGCCGAACGACTCCGCCTCGATGGACGCACCGTGATCGTCGCCGGAGCCGGCGGAGGTGGCATCGGCTCGCACACCGCGCGTGCGGTCGCCGAAGCCGGCGCGAACGTCGTCGCGGTCGACATTTCGCCGGCCGCGCTCGATCCAGTCGTCGCCGAGCTCGCGACCGATGGCTATCCGGTGACCGCGGTCATCGCCGACGCACGTACCGACGAAGGCGTCGCGTCCATCGTCGATCGCGCGCTCGACAGCTACGGGGCCGTGTACGGCCTGATCAACATCATCGGCGTCGCCGCGCCCCACACCTGGTGCAAAGCCGAAAACGTCACCCGTGAGATCTGGCGCGAAATCATGGCCGTCAACGTCGACTATGCGATGTTCCTCTCGATCGCGGCAGCGAAGCAGATGATGCGACAGGGCACCGGTGGCTCGATCGTGGCGCTGTCGTCCACCAGCGGTATCGGCGCGTCGCCTTTCCACTCGGCCTACGGCGTGGCGAAGGGAGCCGTCGTCGCGATGGTGCGCACGCTCGCGGTCGAGTGGGGCGTGCACGGCATCCGTGTCAACGCCATCGCGCCGGGAACCATCGCCACCCCGAGATCGGGCACCGACCCCGGCGACGCCGAGCGTGATCGTCGCGGCGTACCACTCGGTCGCCGCGGCACCCCGGCCGACATCGCGGCGGCCGCGTTGTTCCTCGTGTCCGACCTCGCCGCCTACGTGACGGGGCAATGCCTGCCGGTCGACGGCGGCACCAGCGTGAAGTGGGCTCACCTCGGCGACGACAACACCCCGATCTTCTTGACGAACCCTGCGATCCTCGAGCAGATCCACGGCCCACGGGCCTGAGAGGACGCACACTCGTGAAGAACGTCTCGAACTTCGACCAGACCTACATCGACTGGATGCGCCGCGAGGCCGAGCTCGGCACACCGATGATGCCCGCATCCACCGTGGTGCTCCTACGCGACGCGCCCGGCATCAACGGCGCAGCCGGCGGGCTCGAGGTGCTGATGCTGCGCCGCAACGCGGCCGTCGAGTTCGCCGGCGGCATGTGGGTGTTCCCTGGTGGTCGCATCGACCCCGAGGACCACGAGGGCACCCACGACCTGCTCGGCGCGGCGCGCAACGCGTCGGTTCGTGAGTCGCAGGAGGAGGCAGGACAACCGGTCGACGTCGATTCGCTCGTGTGGTTCGCGCACTGGTGCCCACCGCCGAGCGCGCCGAAGCGATTCGCAACGTTCTTTTTCGCGTGTCGGGCGCTGGTCGACGAGGTCACGATCGACGGCAGCGAGATCCACGACCACGAGTGGATGACACCGAACGCGGCACTCGAACGTCAACGAGCACACGAGGTGCAGTTGGCGCCCCCCACCTGGATCACGCTCCACTACCTGACCCGTGCCGCCACCGTCAACGATGCGCTCGCCATGTTCGCCGCGCGCGAACCACGGTTCTACGAGACCCGCCTGCTGAACGACGACGAGCATCTGCATTTCGTGTGGGACGGCGACGCCGCCTACCCCGATCTGGCACCCGCGACACCCGGCCCTCGCCATCGCATCACCGTCCGCGCCGACGGTTGGACACTCGACGACAGTGCTCATCCCTTCTGACGCCGCCGCCTACGCGTCCGACAACGCCGACGAACGCGGTCTGACCGCGGTCGAAGTGCGCGATCGCATCGCGGCCGGCCGGGTGAACGCGGTCCCCTCGGCGCCGGTGCGGTCCCTCGGCGAGATCTTCCGCGCGAACGTGTTCACCCGTATCAACGCGATCATCGGCACGCTGTTCGTGTTGATACTCGTGGCGGGTCGACCGAAGGACTCGGTGTTCGCGGCGGTCATCGTCTCGAACGCGGTCATCGGCATGGTGCAGGAGTTGCGCGCTCGAAAGGCGCTCAACGAGCTGGCACTCTTGAACGCGCCAAAGGCTCGCGTCGTGCGCGACGGCACAGCGAACAGCATCGCCGTGGGTGACGTGGTCGCCGACGACCTGCTCGAGCTGCAGTCCGGGTTCCAAGTGGTAGTCGACGGCACGGTCACCCGAGCCGATGGCCTCGAGGTCGACGAGTCACTGCTCACCGGCGAGTCGGAGCCGGTGCACAAGGCGGTCGGCGACGAGGTGTTGTCGGGCAGCTTCGTGGCGGCGGGCTCAGGATGCTTCCGCGCGGTGCACATCGGGGCCGACTCCTACTCGAGCAAGCTCGCGGCACAGGCACGCGAGTTCACCCTTGCGCCGAGCGAACTGCGACGCAGCATCGACCGCGTTCTGCGTTGGCAGCTTGTCATCATCCCGCCCGCCGCGTTATTGCTCCTGGTACGGCTGTGGCACTCGGCGGAAGTCCGCAAGGTAGCCGGCGGCGAGCATTGGCGCGAGGCGATCACCGGAGTGGTCGCGGCATCCGTCGCCATGGTGCCGAGTGGCCTGGTGCTGCTCACGAGCATCGCACTGGTCGCGGGTGCGCTCGCGCTCGCTCGGCGCCGCGCGCTCGCGAAGGAGCTCGCGTCGGTCGAGCTGCTCGCTCGCGTCGACACGTTGTGCCTCGACAAGACGGGCACCATCACCACCGGTGAAATCAGCCTCGCCGAGGTGATCGCTGTCGATGGCCGTGACGAGGGTTTCGTGGCGGCAGCACTCGGCGCGTTGGCCGCGACTGACCCCAACCCCAACGCGACCCTCGCCCCGATCGCCGCCAACTACGTCGACCCGGGTTGGCGGGCGTTGCACGCGGTGCCGTTCTCGTCGGCACGCAAGTGGGCGGCGGCGGCGTTCGACGAGCACGGCGTGTTCTTCCTCGGTGCGCCCGACATCCTGCTCTCCGACGACGACCCGGCGCGCGAGCGTGTGGCCACCGAAGCCGACCAGGGTCGCCGCGTGATCGCGGTCGTGCACGCTCCCGACGCTGGCGACGACCCGGTCGCTGCGACACGCGAGCTCCCCGCGCGCCGCAACGCAGTCGCCCTCGTGCTGCTCGAGGACACCATCCGGCCCGATGCACGCGAGACGCTCGAGTTCTTCCGGGCTCAGGGGCTGACGCTCAAGGTCATCTCCGGCGACCATCCGAAGACCGTCGGTGCCGTTGCCGCGCGCGCCGGTGTGCCCGACGCCGATCGGGTCTTCGACGCACGCGAGCTCCCCGAAGAGGTCGACGCGTTGGCCGCGGTGCTCGACCAGTACGCAGTGTTCGGCCGGGTGACGCCGCAACAAAAGCGCGCCATGGTCGGAGCGCTGCAATCACAGGGGCACGTGGTCGCGATGACCGGCGACGGCGTGAACGACGTGCTCGCGCTGAAGGACGCCGACATGGGCATCGCGATGGGCTCCGGATCCGCCGCCGCCCGCGCGGTGGCGCAGCTCGTGCTGCTCGACAACGCGTACAGCACGCTACCCCTCGTGCTCGCCGAGGGCCGGCGGGTCATCAACAACGTCGAGCGCGTCGCAAACCTGTTCCTCACGAAGTCGGTCTATGCGGTCCTGCTCACCGTGCTCACCGGAATCACCGGCGCGCCGTACCCGTTCTTGCCGCGTCATTTCACGCTGATCGACTGGTTCAGCATCGGATTGCCCGGGTTGTTCCTCGCGCTCGCGCCGAGCCAGGAAAGGGTGCAGTCCCACTTCCTTCGGCGCGTGCTCGCATTCTCGATCCCCGCGGGCTTCAGCGCCGCCGCCGCCACCTACGCCGTCTATGCGTTCGCGCGCGCCAATGACGACACCCTCATCGAGGCACGCACCGCTTCGACGATCACGCTGCTCGCGCTCGGGCTCGTGGTGCTCATCGTCACGAGCCGTCCGATCGTGCCCTGGAAGATCGTGCTCGCCGCGTCGATGGGTGCCTTCTATGCCGCGGTGCTCGTGATCGGACCTCTCCGGCGCTATTTCGAGATGAACATTCCACCGGCCGCCACGAGCTACGCCATCATCGGTTTCATCGCCGCGGGGGCCGTCGGGATCTTGCTGCTCCCGACGTGGTTCGCGCGGCGATTCGCGGCCGACCCAACCGGTTGATCGGCGCGGCATCGCCGCACCGAGGTCGTGGCCGCGCTGCTGCGCGTCTAGGGTCGCACCGGTGAGCGACACCTCGGACGGCGCGGGCTACACCGACATCATGTTCGAGACCGACGACCGCGTCGCAGTGATCACGCTGAATCGCCCCGACAACCTCAACGCGTTCAGCGGGCGTATGGGTGCGCAGCTCGGCCACGCGTTGCAGCGCTGTGACGCCGACGAGGACATCCGTGCAGTGGTCATCACCGGAGCCGGGCGGGCGTTCTGCGCGGGCGCCGACTTTTCGAAAGGCCCGGCGGTCTTCGGCACGCAGACGGGTAACCGCGATTTCTCGTCCGATCCGTTGCGCTATCACCCGTGGCAGGTACGCAAGCCGGTCATCGCGGCGATCAACGGCCACGCAGTCGGCCTCGGCATGACCTTGACCTTGCAGTGCGACATCCGCATCATCGCGCGGACCGCCAAGTGCGGCATCGTCCAGAACCGCCGCGGAGTGATGCCCGACGCGCACAGCCACTGGACATTGCCGCGCATCGTCGGCCACGCGCGGGCCGCAGAGATCCTGCTCACCGGCAAGATGTTCACCGGAGAGGACGCGGCCGCGTGGGGGCTCGCGTCCGAGGCACTCGATGCCGACCAGGTGCTCCCGCGCGCACTCGAGATCGCGCACGAGATCGCCACGTACGTCGCACCCGTATCGGTCGCCGTGAGCAAGCGCCTGCTGTGGATCGACCCGCCGCCCACCCGCGCACAGATGCTCCGGCTCGAGACCGATCTGCACGTGCACGTCATGGGCAAACCCGACTCGAGCGAGGGCGTGATGGCCTTCCTCGAAAAGCGCGCGCCACAATGGTCCATGACACTTGCCGACGATTGGCCCGCGTGGCTCGACCACGAACCGTTCGCCGGCCCCGCCAGCGCCGAGCGCGCACCGTGAGCGAGCAGGCTGCTCGTCAACGCAACGCAGTCGTCGTGGGTGACGGACCACTCGCCGCCGACCTCGCCGACGGCCTCGGTTCGCGCGGGTACCGCGTCGCTCCGCTCGCAGTGCGCGAGGTGAGCCGCGCAATGTTCGCGGATGCGTTCGATCGTCTCTCCGCCGAGCTCGGATCACTCGACCTGATCGTGCATTCGCACGCACATCCGCTCGCTACGCGTCCGGGCGCGGTGGCCGATCTCGCCGAACGCGACTGGATCGACGCCTGCGAGTCGACGGTCGACGCCGCCTACCGCGTCGCACAGGCC
>JANMVY010000279.1:0-2404 GCA_031393535.1 Actinomycetes bacterium
CAACAATGAGCCCGGCCCTCAAGAACCGCGCCCTGCGAGTCGACGAAACGGGGGACAAGGAACTGCGAGACGGAATTCCGGGTTGACGCAATGACGACATCGTTCCGCAAGGGGCTTCGTAACCGAAAGAAGGCCGACGACAGTGACGTCGCGCCCATCGCCGACGAGGCGAACCTGTGGTGGACCCGGCGTGACTTTGTGCAGCACGCGGTCATCAGCACCCGCCCGCTCGGCGCGACGACCCGCCCGAACCCAGGACGAATCCCGATCGTCCGCGATGATGCGGTCGTCGACCCCGCACTCGAGGGACGCTCGTTCTCCGAGGTATTCAGCACCGAATCCCTCTTCGTGGCCTCGCAGCCACCTCAGCGGCCACCTCCGCGGTCGAGCACCGCAGACGTGTCCGCATCGCAACCCGAGAGCCGCACGCGTCATCGCATCGCCGTGAACCACCCGCTGGCCGCGGCCCTGGTGACACTCGGCCTCGACCGCGACGCATCGTGGGCCGACGTGCAACACGCGTACCGGGCACTCGCCAAGGCGGCGCACCCCGATCACACCCACGACAACGGCCAGGCCATGGCCGCGATCAACGCGGCATACCGCGCGCTACGCGATGGACGCCGTTACGGGGTGTTCGACGACGAGTGACCGGCGGCCCCGGTCTGGCCGCGCGCCGACTCGACTGCGAGGCGGTCGACGAAGGCGTTCATCGCATCGGTGCCGTGGCCTTTGACCCAACGGAACCGCACGTCGCGGGCGAGCACGAGGTCGACAAGCGGTTCCCACAGATCGCGGTTCGCGACCGGCTTGTTCTGGCTGTTTCGCCAGTTGCGTTTGCGCCAGCCGGCCCACCAGCGATCGCGGAAGCAGTTGACGACATAGGTCGAGTCACTGACCACCTCGAGCGCCCCGTCCAGCGCGCGCACCGCTTCGAGTGCCGCGGCGAGCTCCATGCGCTGGTTCGTGGTCGCCGCATCTGCGCCACGCGCCCACCGGCCTCCCGGTACCGCCCATGCCCAGCCCCCCGGACCCGGGTTCCCGCTGCACGCGCCGTCGGTGTACACGGTGGTACGCGCGACCCGATCGGTAATGGCGGGGACGGTCACGTCGCGCACCACAGTCGCCCTCGACACCAACGGCTGCACGGTCGCGTCGAACGAGAGCTGCTCCTGCACGACGGCATCCTCGCACGTGAACCCCCGCTGAAGGCGCGACCGTTCAGCGTTTTCGGTGCGAGGATGGGGCCATGATCGACGGCTACTCGCATCAGCTCCCCGACATCGACCCACAGGAGACGCGCGAGTGGATGGACTCGCTCGACGCGGTGGTCGGCCGCGTGGGCACCCAACGGGCCGGTTTTCTCATCGCGCGCCTGCTCGAACGCGCACAGCAGCTCCACATCGGCACCGCCCCCACGATCAACACCCCATACGTCAACACCATCCCGGTCGACCAGGAGCCGTGGTTCCCGGGCGACGAAGCGATCGAAAGGAGAATTCGACGCTGGATCCGGTGGAATGCCGCAGCAATGGTGATCCGCGCCAACAAGCGAGCCGACGGCATCGGCGGTCACCTGTCGACGTTCGCGTCGTCGGCCGCGCTCTACGATGTCGGCTTCAATCACTTCTTCCGCGGCAAAGACAGCGGTCAACCCGGTGACCATGTGTACTTCCAAGGCCACGCGGCGCCCGGCATCTATGCCCGCGCATACATCGAGCGCCGCCTGGAAGAGTCACAGCTCGATCGTTTCCGTAGCGAGATCGGCGGCGGCGGATTGTCGAGCTATCCGCACCCGCGACTCATGCCCGACTTCTGGGAGTACCCCACGGTGTCGATGGGGCTGGGCCCGATCAACTCGATCTACCACGCACGGTTCAACAAGTACATGCACAACCGGCGCATCGACGACACCTCGAACTCGCGCGTGTGGTGCTTCGTCGGCGACGGCGAGGTCGATGAGCCCGAGACACTCGGTTCGATCGCACTCGCCGGCCACCAAAAACTCGACAACCTGATCTGGGTCGTCAACTGCAACCTGCAACGGCTCGACGGCCCGGTGCGGGGCAACGGCAAGATCATCCAGGAGCTCGAAGGAATGTTCCGTGGCGCCGGCTGGAACGTGATCAAGGTGATCTGGGGATCCAAGTGGGACCGGCTCCTCGCCAACGACCGTGACGGCGTGCTGCTGACCAAGATGAACACCACCGTCGACGGTGAGTTCCAGCGGTACGCCACCGAGGACGGCGCGTACATCCGCCAGCACTTCTTCGGCCCCGACCCCCGGCTCGGTGCGCTCGTCGCCGACCTCACCGATGAGGACCTGCGCACCTTGCCCCGCGGCGGGCACGACTACCAGAAGCTCTACGCGGCCTACAAGGCCGCGACCGAGTCCGACGGCCGG
>JANMVY010000300.1:0-2023 GCA_031393535.1 Actinomycetes bacterium
GAAAAGCTCGATGCTGCGCATGAGGTCGTCGTGGCGGACCTCGCCCAGTTGCATCACCGACACGAGACGATCGGCACCGACTTGCGCATACCGACGCACGTTCTCGATGCAACGCGCGGGATCGCCGATGCAGAAGGCTCCCGAGTCGATGTACCCGTCGTAGGTGGACGTCGGTATGAGCGTCTCGGCCCAGTTGCCACCGATCGCGCCCCCGCCGACCCCGCTCTGGCGGGTCCGCGCCGCGTGCCAGCGATACGAGTCGGGAACGTCGTCGAGCGCCTGGCCCAACCAGTCGTCCTTGTAGATCTCGCCGACGGTCTTCAAGTACCACATGGCCGCAGGGCCGCCGATCGTGCGCGCCTTCTCGTCGTCCTCGTGGCAGAAGGTTGGCGAAAAGAGCGCGCACTGCGCGTTGCGGAACGCGCCGATCTGATCGATCGGCGCGCGCACCGCGTCGTTGTACGCCCGTACCTGCTCGGACAACGCCTCGGGAACCGCGAGCGCAGGCAGCAACAACCCGATGCCCTTCTCGCCGGCCATGCGACATGTCGAGGGTTGCGTCGACGCAACCCACAGCGGCGGGTGCGGTTGTTGCACCGGTCGCGGCAACACGGTGATCTCGTCGTCCCACTGCCAGTGCCGGCCGTGGTACGCGAACTTCTCGCGCGACCACAGGTCGGGCAGCAGGCGCAGCGACTCCTCCCACTGCTCACGGGTGCTCGTGAGATCGGTGCCGAACGCGCGGAGCTGGAACGGGCTGCTCGACCGCCCGGTGCCGACCTCGATGCGTCCGTTGCTCACGATGTCGGCCGTGGCCATTCGCTCCGCGACACGGATCGGATGATTCACCGCGCCCGGCAGGAGCGCGACGCCGAAACCGAGCCGGATGCGCTTGGTGCGCGCCGCAATTGCGCCGATCATCGCGTCGGGCGCCGACGAGTGCGCGAACTCGGCGAGGAAGTGGTGCTCGACGATCCAGATCGTGTCGAAGCCCATCTGCTCGGCGAACACCGCCTGCTCGATGCACTCGTGGAAGATGCGTGCTTCTTTGCCCGGGTCCCAGGGCCGAGGTACCTCGATCTCGAAGAGGATGTCGAACTTCACGAAGGGTCCGCCGTGGCGCGTCCGCGCAACGCGTCCCAGTCGAGCGCCGACTCTGCGCCGGTGTCGCGATTCCACACGCTGCGCACGGTGCCGATCAGGTCGCCGCCGTAGACGTGCACCGCGTGGAGCACATCGGGACCCTCGTTGGCGATGGTGTGCACGACATCAGCGGGCAGCACGACCACTTCGCCCGGGCCTACGACCACACGCGACTTCTCGCGCAACCCTGCGTCGGTTCGCGCATAGAGCACGTTGTGCTCACGCCCCGCGTACACGCCGACCACAGCCCACATCCGGTGGTCGTGCCGCGGGGCGAGCACCCCGACCGGAACGTCCGCAGGAAGCACGGTGAGTGCCGACGACCGGTACAAGGTGCCGTCATCAGCAAGACCGTCGGCCTTGCGCGCCGCGAGCGACGCGAGGAACCTCTCGTCGGCCACCGCTCGCCGGACCACCGATGCAACGGCCTCAGGTGCATCTGCCCCCGAAGCCGCCTCGATGCAGTGCGACACGAACATGTCAAGATCCACGGAGCCCCCCGAACCGACGAGTACCCGAAGCCTGCCACGGACCGACGGGTGATGCCGTGGGCCGCAGTTGGCTGCGCGAACGTCGCGCAAAGGTCGCTCGACGCCACCGCTGCTGACGACGCGGTCAGCGACCGGGGCGTTGGCGCTCGAGGAAGCGGTACACGTCGTGCACATCGACGCCGGGGAAGGGCGTGAACGGGCGCTGCGAAGGGGGCAGGGCCGAGAGCACGTGGCTCCGCTCGGTGGCTGAGGGCCACGCCACACCTTCCCAACGCGAGATGAGCGTCGGGTCGGGCTTGGTGTCTTCGGTCCGCGCGCTCACGCGCCGCAGCGTGTTGTGCCCGCGGAAGAATCGCGCGTTCTCGGCGGTGGTACCAAGGGTGATGGCG